>JBAZRS010000260.1:0-7329 GCA_041662825.1 Victivallales bacterium
TACGCCCTGTATGTGAACGGGGGAGAGGTCAAACGCCTGCAGAGGCAGGCGGGAATGGCGGGGATAGGCACTGACGGCATTAAAGAATCCGTCGCCGCCCCGGTAATAGCCGGAGAGGGTGTGCCGGGATTGATTGACGAAGTCAGGATTCACGGCAATGTCAACAAATTCTGGCCGAAGCCGGAGCAGCCGTGGATAGCGGAGCGTGCAAAGGCGGCTCTGCCGCAGTATGCCGCCGTGCTGGCATCCGGGCACATGCCGGTGCTGTATGCGCCCTTCGAAGACAATCTTTCAATTCCGCTTAATGCCAAAGGTGTAAAGCTCGACGGGAAAGGCGGACTTGCGTACGTGGACGGGATACGCGGCAAAGCCGTCCGCGGCTCATTCAATGTCAGCGGCGCCTTGGCCGGGGCGGAGGATGGGGCGGTCGAGTTCTGGTTCCGTCCTGTCGCTGTCAACAACCGCTCGGATCAGAACCTGACTCTCTTCAGCAACAGCTTGTTCAACCTCTATCTTTTCAACACAACAAGCGATTTCCGCCCGCTGACCCTGTACTACTATGATCCGGAGAAGAAAATCCATTTCGCGGGAGACACGCGTGGCACGGACGTGTATCCGGACAAGTGGTATCACTGCCTCATCACCTGGGGGAGCGGAAAAGTGGAGTGGTATCTTGACGGTGAAAAGTCAGGCGGAAGTGATGCGAAGTTCGCAGGCAAGACGCTGAGCGCAATGAGTTTCAACCTATATAGGCTGTTTGGAGACATCGACGAACTTTACGTCTACGACAAGGCCCTGAGCCAGGTCGAGGCCGCCAACTCCTACTGGCGCTATGTCGATCCGACAAAGATCCGCAAGGCCCAGGTCAATCTCGCCAGTCTGCGTTTCTGGCATCTGCCGTCAACACATGAACTCCATGTGCAGATTCAGGCGGTCAACGATGCTGTCGCCAAAAACCCGGTCCGTATTCAGCTTAAGGATGCGGCTGGAAAGATCGTCTTCAGCGCCGATGCGAAGTTTTCCCCGGAGCTGCAGCGCTTCATCATTCCCGAGCTGGACGGCGGAGATTATGCGGTCAATCTTAAAATCGGGAATGAGGAGGGCGATCCGCAGACACTCAGGCGCCAGAAGTTCTCCTGGGAGAACAACCGTCTCGGCATAACCGACGAAGTCTTCGCCCCTTTCACTAAAGTCAAAACTGCGGGCGACATTGTATCTGTAGTTTTGCGCGATTATCGCATGAACCAGTTCGGACTCTGGGACAGTGTCGTTGCCAAAGGAAAGGAACTTCTCTCGGGTCCGATGCGCATCGTCGCCGTAGACGAGAACGGGAAGGAACTCGACTGGAAGGGCAAAGTCACAATGGTTAGCGACAAGCCCAACTTTGCCGTCTACAAGGCCGCCAGCACCTGCGCTGCGGTCGGAATCGAAGCCGTGTCCGAGATGGAAATGGACGGAATGATGAAGGTGAGCCTGACCCTGAATCCGGTTGAAAAACCCGTTGCGCTGAAACGGATGTTCATAGAGATACCTATCAGGGATGACGTTGCCCCGCTGCTGCATGAGGCTACCGATCTAATCCGGTCGGCATATGCCGGAGCCATGCCTGCAGGTGAGGGCGAGATATGGAACAGCAAAAAATCGGTTCGCCAACCCTCATGGATTAATGCGTTCACCAGCTACATATGGATGGGCGGACCCGAGCGCGGACTCGCCTGGTTCGCCGAAAATGACAAGGGCTGGATCACCGCCAAGAATTACGATGCGCCACTCATGCGCATCACCCGTGAAAAGGGACGGGTGATGCTCCGCATTGATCTGGTGAATGTGCAAGGTGTGATCACGAAACCGACGACCCTTGTGTTCGGCATTCAGGCTTCGCCGACCAAGCCAATTCCGTCCGATTACCGCTCGAAGGCCCTTACGCTCGGCGGCGTGGGTTTGCCGGTGCATCCCTGGGGCGGACTTTCCTGCTCATGGAAATCTCCATGGATGGAAAAGTGGGAGGTGGTCGACAAGGTCATAGAGGGACGCAGCGGAAGCAAGGTTGACCGGGCATGGTTCGAGAAGTTCGAGAAGGATTTTGACGTGCCGAAGGTTCACGGCGTGCAAAGCTGGGTGGATGATGTCTGCCGTTTCGCCTCCCGTGCGACGCCTCTGACCAATCCCGACCCCATATACTTCGAGGAGATGGCTGTCCTGCCGTTCATCCCCGAGTACCATGTCTTTCAGGACGAGTGGAGCAGGGAGCGCCTGGCGGACAGGTCGACTGCGTCTGTCGACATTTACCGCAACAGCGGCGGTCGCGAGGTCAATCCCGGCGCATCCGCAAACTACTCCCGAAGCTATCAGGATTATTCCCTCTCCCTTATGAACGAATGGATGAAGCGCGGAGTGTCCATTTATTGGGACAACACATACCTGAAGAATGCCAGCAACCCGTTGACGAGTTCAGCTTATGTCTGCAGTGACGGCAGAGTGCAGCCTGCCACAATCATATGGAACGAGCGTGAATACATGAAGCGCACATGGAACCTGATGAACGAGTGGCGGCGCAAAGGGGTGCCGCGGCCGCTGGAGTTCATCGCCCACATGACAAATGAGAACCTGCTTCCGCTCTTCTCGTGGAGCACGTGCAACTATGACATCGAAATGAGTCAGAGTGTTTATGCAAAGACATTTCCGGAAAGTTATGAGCCGGGCGAACCTTACACACCTGAGTTTCTCCTCACCGAGTCGACAGGACTGCAGGTCGGTGCATATCCCTACATTGTCCATGCCCTCTTCATCGGCCAGTGCAAACTGCCTGCGGAGGCGCTGGGTCCGGCACCTGCGCAGATAGAGTCCGGACGGCGCGAATGGGGTATGCGGATGGTTCATGAAATCATCAGCGGCGGCCCGCAGCATTATGAACTTCCAGTCGCGATATTCAACAAGGCGGTGTACGAATTCGGATATGGAAATAAAGATGTGGATGTCTGGAACTACTGGGCGGACAATCCGGCGTTTAAGATTGACAACAAGCTTGTCAAGGGGATTCTGCTCACCCGCAAGAGCGACCGCAAGATGCTTCTTGTGCTCCAGTCATGGAGCAAGACAGCGGTGAAGGCGACAGTTGAGTTCAAGTCCGGAATCATCGGTTTCGACCCGGGTAGAAACGTTTACAACGCATTCAGCGGCGAATATTCCGCAGGTGACGGGAAGACATTGAAAGCCGATCTTTCCTTTCCATACGAGACCGGCATTTACATCATAGAGAGTGCTCCGCAGCCGGAGAAAATCCTTTTTGCCGACAATTTTGATGCCGGGCTCAATCCGGGATGGGACTCTGTATCCCAGTATCTCAAGGTAAAGGACGGGGTATTGCATTTTGCTGAAAACCGCGCTTCCTGGCAGGGGCTTCCGCGAATCTTCAAATGGCTGAACCTGCCTGATTTCAGCGACGGCGAACTTTCTTTCACATTCCACATCGAGAATAAACCGGAAACAGCGGCGGAAATATTAAGCGTGCGTTTTCCCGCCGACGGCGTGGAATGGAGCAAGCATGGTCTGACTCACAGCTATGTCAAGGGGGGCATTGAACTCCAGGCGAACGCCGATCCGAAGCGCGGCTTTGTCTGGCGCGCCACCGGTGAACGTGACGGCAAAAGAATAACCTTGGGTGAAGGAGTCTCCGGCGCCGTGAACAGTGACCGGCATCAGGTGAAAATCAGACTCGATGAAGCCGGCCGTTATGTTGTGGTGATCGACGGACAGCCTGTGATTGATTGTGTCCAGACAATTGCAAAGGGCGGAAACGCTTTTGGCATCACCGCAAGAATCAAAGATGTCCCGGCATTCTCCGCCCTGGACATTGACGATGTCGTTCTCCGCGCGGAGAAGTCAACCCGCAAGCGCTTGGATGCCGAACGGCTGCGCGCTTTGGCGGTCGCGTCCGAAATAGTGAAGAATGACAGGAATGAGCTTAAGAATGAAACCATCAGGGTGTTCGGAAGCCGGGAGGGTGGCACCGTCTACAATCTGGCCCTTTACCGCAATCCTGAACAGGATCTCGTCGAGATCGGGGTAATGCTCAAGAACGCAGACTCTCCGAAGAGGGGTGTCCTGTTGAAGTTCATAAAAGAATTGCCTGCCAGGGAGAAGGAGCATGTCGATTCCATGACTAAAATCGGACAGCCTGCCGACCGTCTCCCGCAATTCAAGAAGGCGCGGCAGGAGGCCATGCGAATCCTCGGGGAGCTGCAGAGCGGTACGGACACGCAGGCCGGCGCCGCCATCGCCGATGCTCTTGCGGCGGTCAAGGAGTGAGTTAATCTGGAGTTGGGCGGTCTCCGGCCGCCTTAATTATGGGTAAGGAATTTCAAAACGGAACGCCGGCAACCTGCCGGCATCTTAAGAGCCACCAAGTTGGTGGCGTTCCTAAAAGAGTTGTGGCCCTTGGCCGCCTATTTCAAACGCTAAGGAATTTCAAAAACGAACATCCAACATCCAACATTGAACATTGAATTAAAATTGAATTCATTCGAAGTTGGAAGTTCGATGTTCAGTGTTCGATGTTCAAATTATTAAAAGTTGCGATCGCTCCGGCCGCCTGATTTAATCGTATAGGAAATAAATTTTTCCAGCTTCTGGAAAAATTTTAAGTCCATAAATTGAGCTGATTTCAAAATAAATATTGGGAAGGGAGAAAGTCATGGAAATTAAAAACGGATGCGGCGCAATGTCTCTCATGGCGGCCTTGGGGCTTTTTTTCGGAGTCTCTTTGCCGGGGCATGGAGCTCCGGCGGATGGTTTGCAGGCGGAAGTGAAGAAATTGGAATCGGAATTCAAGGATCAGCAGAAGAGCACAGATGCGGTCAGGGAAAAACTCGCCGATGCCAGACGAAAACTTTCCGAGAAGAAAAAGCAGGGGGAAGTTGACATTAACAATTCGCAGTTCTTCCTCCCCAGGATGAAAACAGCTCCTGTTATCGACGGGATCGTGGGTGAAAAGGAGTGGGCCGGCACTGCGGGAATACCTCTTGCCACCGGCATTTACGGGATGTTCGAGCGCCCGAGTTCGCTGTTCTTCGCGGGCTGGGATCCGGAATATGTGTATTTCGCCCAGCGCCTGCCGATGCGGGCTGGCGAACTGCCCCTGAGGCTCAACCGGGAACCGAAGCACGACAATGTCTACTGCGGCGAGACCAGTCTGGAGATATATGTTGACCGCAAGAGCCACGGTTCGCACGGTTCCGGCTGCCGCTGGCAGTTCATGGGCAACGCTGTCGGGAACCGCTGGGAGCGCGAGGACCAGTACGAGATCGGACAGAATTTCATCGGCTGGAACGGCGACTGGAAATATGCGCAGCGCCTGACTCCGGACGGCAAGTTCTGGGAGGCCGAAATCGCGATCCCGCGCAAGACCGTCTACCAGGAAAATCCCATCAAAGACGGAGACTTATGGTGGCTGGGCATGGCTACAAATCTCCATCGTCCCTGGTGTTTCAGCGGATTCTACGGCTGGAAGATTCCTGCGACCTTCAAGGATGAAGTCCCTGAAATCAGGATGCAAAATCCGGAACGTTCCCTGGAATGCAGGGGTGTCGCCTTTGACATGTCCATTGACAACAATACCGGAAAGGATTTCAACTGCGAGCTGATTGCCAGGATAACAGACACGAGGGAGAAGGATCCGCAGAAGAAAATCCTCTTTGAAAAAGTTCGCCCGCTCTCCATTGCTCCCGGCAAAAAGGAGATTGTGTCCGTGAACGACAAGGCCGGCGACAAAGTGAAAGATCAGGAGACATACCAGATGTCCGTGATAGTCAGGCAGGGGGACAGGTCCCTCTACACCTGGAGCTATCCCGTAAGATACAACCACGTCGAGAATAAGACCGGGCTTGCGTATGTGCCGGATGAGAAGCTTTTCCCCCTCTCTGCGTATTACAATCCGCTTTCCGATTACGTGAGGATATGTGTCGACAAATATGATTTCAAGAAGTCGGGCGATGCGGTGAAAGCCAGGTTCACGGTCAAGCCGGACGGAAAAGAAGAAGTCATTGCCCAGGGTGAAATTGACACCTTCAAATATGGCAACGGTGAAACCAGGGTTGCGACTCCCGCAGGCATGGCACCGGGAAAATATCTGTGCATAGCGGAACTGCTCGACAAGGACGGCAAGATGCTGGGAACTGAAAAGACCAGTTTCGTCCGCAAGGACCATAAACTGGAATTCCCGTGGCTGAACAACAGCATAGGCGAAGAGGACATAGTGGTTAAACCGTTTGAAGGGCTGAAGGTTTCCGGTCCTGTGATAAACGCCTATAAAAAGCAGATTGCACTTGACGGCTGCGCGCTGCCTGCAAGTGTCAAGGCGGTTGATGTGAACCTGCTGCGCGCCCCGCTGAGATTTGAAGGGGAGGCCGAAGGGAAGGCGTTTGAAGTGAAGGCAATTGAGCGCAGCGGATTTCTCGGAATCGGCGGTGGGGCAGGGCTAGCCCTGAAGGACGCGTCCGAAACCCATGCGGACTATGCCGGGCAGGGATGCGGCGGCCCCGTGAAAATCAGCACAGAGGCGCATTGGGAATATGACAGCACCTGCAAGATCAAGGTAAAGCTTGAGCCGCAGGGCGGAACGGCTAAACTGGACAGCCTGAAACTCGTCATCCCCTTTACAGCGGAGGGGGCGACGCATTTCATGGCAAACGGTCTCAACATGCGACTTTCAAACATTGCCGGCCTGCTTCCAAAGGGGGATAAGGATGGAGTTGTCTGGAAATCCACAAGCATGCCGTATCAGGAAATGACGGCAGGTTCATTCGTCCCGATTGTCTGGCTCGGGAATCTCAACAGCGGGATGACCTGGTTCGCGGACAGCGATCAGGGCTGGTGGCCGAGCGACAAGAAACCGGCGGCTGAAATTGTCAGAAGGCGGGACGGCGGCGTTGACATGGTTTTCAACATAGCTTCAGTACCTGTGGAGTTTTCCGCGCCGAGAGAGATTGTTTTCGGTCTCAACGTAAATCCTGTGAGGAAACCCACAGCGCATATCCCGTCAAGAATGACCTTCGGGTTCCTGACGGAAACCGGGCGCTGGGATCCGAAGAAAAGCCCGGGCGGTTCGGTTTTTGCGCGGCGCTATCCTGAAAATCCCGAGCTCAATAAAAAGTACGTGGACATTGTCCACAAATACAAAGGCATATATGCGCCCTACACTGAAATGAGTTATCAGGATTTCTTCCCGGAAGACGTCAAATATTTCAAGGAGGAATGGGATGTGGCAGGCAATGTCGGGGGCAGTCCGTTTTTCGAGAAATCATCCAACGACGCCATGCTCCACATGACAAA
>JBAZRS010000261.1:0-7325 GCA_041662825.1 Victivallales bacterium
TTCATCTACTGATTCCGCGGCCGATGCCATTTCCGATTTTGCCGTGTTTATTACGCCGTCCATTTTTCTCGCTTCATTAAGTATAGGCAAGGCGTCATCCAGCTTCTTTTTTGCGGCTCCGGCTTTTTCCTCGGCTTTTTCAACCTGAGGTTTTGCTTTTTCAAGTTCAATAAAAATATTTTCAGATGCGAGCTTCCGTTTATCGCGTTCTTTCCCGGCCTCCGCCTTCGATTTGCGCGCCGCCCCAAGACACTGAAGGACAGTGTCGAGGCTGCGGGCTGAAAGCGCCTTGCCAAGTCGCTCGAACTCCGGCTTGGCATTCACCATTTCCACATCAACCTTGTTCTTTTCTTCTGCCTGTTTTTTATGATTCTCTTTCAGTTTTTCAAGACCTTCGAGCCATTGAATCTGTTTTTGCAGGTCGGCCGATATTTTTGCAAGGGCCATCCTCTGCCCGCCTAATTCGCCGAATGTTTTCCGGACTGCGCCTCTTTCCTCTTCCGGCAGCGGCTTGATGTACTCAATGCCCTTTTCCAAATCATCCTTCTTCGCCTTCTCCGCCTGCCATCTCGTAAAAACCGCAGTACCGATCTTAGAGTAGATCTCACTTCCAGTGACTTGTTCAAGAATGGCCGAACGATCTTTTTCGTTCGCCTCAAGGAAGGCGTCGAACTGACCTTGCGCAAGTAGGACAGCCCGGGTGAACTGCTTGAAGTCCATACCGGTAAGTTCAATTA
Organism: Victivallales bacterium; assembly: GCA_041662825.1. GTDB lineage: Bacteria > Verrucomicrobiota > Lentisphaeria > Victivallales > GWF2-50-93 > GWF2-50-93. The sequence continues at coordinate 738 of JBAZRS010000261.1, forward strand.
TTTTCGCGGTGGCATCGTTAAGTTTCTCGGCAATGAAGACGCCATCCGGCAGGCTAGCAACTTTCCGCGATGCTGACTGGAGGGCACCGTTCGGCTTAAGGCGTTCCCGGTGCTGTTCCCATCTGCTCCTATACTGTTTCCCCTTGATTTCAAAGTCAACTTCTGCAAAGCATTCACCTGTACCCCGGGTCATGACCTCGTTTGTGGTCTTTGATATCTCCTGCCGAGCGGTCTGTCCGTAAAACCCGAGACAGATTGCATCCAGCACGGAAGTCTTTCCGGCACCGGTGGCGCCAGTCAGGGCGAAGAGCCCCTCTTTGAACTGCGGATTATCGAAATCAATCTCCCAGCTGCCGGCAAGTGAATTAATGTTCTTGAAACGTAGTTTTAAAAGTCTCATAGACCCGGCCCCCCCGTGATATCGTTTTGAGTGGAGGCACGGAGGATTTCCTCATACATCTGCGTAAACTCAGCCTTTTCATCGGCACTCAATTTTTCCTCGTCCAGCCGCATTTTAAAAACATCTTCCGGCTTTATGGTTTCAAGCGCGGCCTCCTGCCCGCCGCGCCTGTTCCATGGACGATGCGGCCGGGCATCCTGTTTCGTGAGGATTTTCACTAAGCCTTTTTCCACAATTGCAGTAAGAATGTTCCAGAAATCGCTCAAGTCACCTTCGTGTTCATTGACCTGAACATCTAGCCATACATCCGAAGAGGATTCGAGAAGTTCTTTGATTCTTGCCTCTATCACGGCCGCGGTGCCCTTGATTTGTTCGAGGCGCTGGAAGTTGGGTACGGGCTCGAGCCTCACAGATGTTGTTCCTGCAAATTCCACGATGGCAACTGATTTCTCCTGCCCCGCCTCGCTAAAACTCATAGGGATGGGCGCACCGGAATAACGGCACAATTCATTCCCGGCCACTGGCTGCGGAATGTGGAGATGCCCGAAGGCGAAGTAATCTGCCTGTGGCAGAAGTTCATAAGGTATTTCACCAATGTTACCGATCTGACGGGTGCGTTCGGAGAGTTCATCGGAAAGTTTTGATTTGGAGAGGAAAAAGTGGCCGGTAAGCAGAAGGGGAACATCTTTCCCGGCTTTAGCCCGCGCATTTTGTGCAACTTCCTGATAATGTTTTTTCAATCCTGCACGGAGCTTTGAGGACACGTCCGAAAAATCCTCGCCTTCACCGGAAAACCGCAGGTCTGCATCCCGCAGGTAAGGGACAGCCCCTATGGCCAGCCCTGCTTTTCCATCTTTGTCTTTAATGAGCAGTATCTCTTTTTCAATGTCAGCGCCGCCAATGACTTTGATACTTAGTTGGGACAACACCTTATCAGGAGAATCCAGCATGGTAGGGGAATCATGATTGCCACCGACAACTACCACAGTCCTACAGAGAGATTCCTTTATGATCTCTCCAAGCAGGGAATAATAGAGTTCCAGTGATGCGTTTGGCGGTGAATATGTGTCGAATATGTCGCCCGCAACAATCAAGGCGTCTGGCTTTTCTTTCCGCATAAGCTCTTTCAGCCATACGGTAAATTTCTTCTGTTCTGGATGGCGACTCTGCTCATAGAGCTGCGCTCCGAAATGCCAGTCGGATGTATGTATTATCTTCATATTACCCCTTTTATTTAAACTTATATCATATGTGCAGTTATGATTCCTGTGCTGCAGCGCAATTCTTTGAATTCTTTTTCTCCAGGCCTCTGAACCCCTCATATGCGTTGATGTTTAGCGTCCAACCTTTTTCGAGCGTGATGGTCGCACAATGAAACATCATCCCGTTGAAAAAATCGAGTACTTCGTTCAAATCGGCAGGTTTGCCCATGAGCTTCATATAATCATATTGTGAAACACCTCCAACGTTGCTGTGGGCAACCATGATCTTCTTTACGCCTAGTCCGGCAATCTTGTCCCCGGTGTTTGCCTTCACGGATTTGATGAGCTTGTAGTGGTACGGCGCATCTGATTCCGCCCTAATGAGCTTTTTGGAGAATCTCCAGAGGTCTTCAATTTTCGCCAAATCGCTGACCCATTCCTCCGGAATCTCTTTGATCCCGTAGAAAGCCCCGGCTAAACCGCCTGCAACCGCGCCGACCGTGTCTGTGTCGTTTCCCAAGTTCACGGCCTTCAGGACAGCGTTCCTGAAACTGTCGGTAGTCAGACAGCACCAAAGAGCAGCTTCAAGCGTATGGATCACATAGCCGTCAGATTTTATATCCTTCTCTACGAAATCCGCAATCTTGCCACCGGTGATTCTTGCGAAGCTCGCAGATTCCGCCTCAGGAACGTATTTTATGATTTCCTGATTGGCCAATGAATAAGAGGCTGAAAAATCCTTCCCCTCCACAATGTGTTTTATCATCAGCGAATAATGGGAACACGCAATGCGGGAACGCGGATGTCCGTGAGTCAGTGCGGAGACATCCGAACTTATTTGAACAAGGTCTTCCACCGGCAGCTTATGAAATGCCAAGGAGACCGGCAGAATCCGCATCAGCGAACCGTTGCCGTTTGAGAACTCGTCATATTCCGTGCAGGGTCTCTTATTCACCCTGTAATGGCTCAGCGCCCTTTCCGTGGCGCCACCGTAATCAAAGACTTTTCCATGGGGTGTGTACTTGTTTCCGAATAGCCACTCGCAGAATTTATCGAGCATTATGATGGGTTTGTAGCCACCCTGAAGTGCGTCAATGGTGGCAAGCGTCATCGACGTGTCGTCCGACCAGGTTCCAGGCGGCTGATTATGCGTTCCGTATCCGGTCATCCCTTTTACCGGATTCCCCCTCAACTCTTCGCGGGATTTGAACTCGACAGGCACACCCAGCGCATCACCGACAATCATCCCGAAGAATCCGCCCCCAATCCTATCCGCATTATCCATTGTTTTTCCCCTAGATGTATTTACATTTTTCCTCATCCGCTTTCCGGAGCCACTTCTTGTAATGTTCGTAAACTGCCATGTCCTTCAGAACCTTTATCCCATGGAACACGACAAGTGCATTGGGACTGTGCCGTTTCGGATCAAGGATTTTTATAGCCTCCGACGGATGCATTCTCGAGCAGGCGATCAGGTATGCTATGGCGGAACTCCGCGAAATCCCAGCAGTACAGTGGACGACAACATTGTCCTTGTCCTTCGCCCATTTCAGTATTCTCATCACTTTAGGCCTGGTCACAACCTTGAATCCGGGATCAGGAGATTCAATGTCGTCGAACTCCTCGCAGACAATGGAATTATAATTTAAATGACACGTGTCAAAAACAGTGTATGCCTTAGGGCACCCGCTGCTCCTGATGCTGACAATGTCCCAACCCGTCTTCCGTTTCCTGATCGCTTCGGAAATACTTTCGAGACTGTATATCGCAATGTTGAATTTCTCTTCCATCTATTCCCCCATTGTCCATATAAACCCAAAGTCCAAGAGTGAAATAACAATCTATAAATCCAGTATATCCTGTTATCCTGTCAAATCACATTTTTCAACCCTGTTTCCCAGGTTCACGCCATTCGCAGTCATCATTTTTGATTCCCGGGTTGAGGATTTTTTCAATCAACAGATAATCACCCAGGAATTCATCTATGGCATCAATCAGCCGCTTGAGTTCGCTTTTGTCCCACAGTTCCATTTCTTCATCATTCTCGCTATTCTGCAATTTTAGCTGTTCTTTGAACTTTCTTGCACCGGCAAGGGCGGCCTCATCGCACAGGAATCCGCAGTCGAATACATCTTCATTGATATAAGACATATGCTCGATGATCTGCGCGAAATCGCTGCCGGTTTTTGCCTCGGCTATTGCCTTCCTATATGTCTTTACGGCAATGCTGCCAAGAACGTTTTCCGAGTCTGTCCCGATATTCAGAAGCTCTTCGACACTATTTGTTTTTTCAATCGCATCAAGCAATTGCTTTCTCTTGATTAAGATTTCCTTTTTCATGCAAGTCTCCCCGTATTGCTTTTTCTTAATTATTTTCATTGGAGGTTGAACCAATCGCCTAACCCAAAAAGTTCTCGGGCAAGAATGCCCAAGCTACTTCAATCAATACGCATGCAAGATGCCTGTGCTACATTATTTCAGCACTTTAGAACTCAAGAACTTTAGAACTTCTCAAAAACCTATCCGACTTACTTTCACCCCGTTTTTGCTGGCGGCCTCCGCCCGAAGGGAACTTATCAACGTCGCATTCGTGAGCTTCTCCCTAGGCATGAAGCTGTACTTCTGCCTGACGACTTTGAAATCCCCGGCGCCAGATTCTCGATCCTCTCCAGCTGGACAACTTCATCCCCGTCAAGTTCCATTCCGGTCAAATCCCCGAGGACCCGTCCGAAGAACTTCCTTTTGCCTTCGGAATCAAGATAGTCGAATTCTATCTTTATGTTGAATCTGCGTATCGAGGCGGTATCGAGGTTCTTCTTGAAATTGGTCGCACATATCAGGATACCCCTGAACTCTTCCATGTTGCTGAGGAGCTCGTTGACCTGGGTCACCTCCCAGCTTCTCTGGGCGTTTCCCCTCTCGGCGATAAGACCGTCGGCCTCGTCGATGAACAGGATTGCACCCTCCTCTTCGGCCTCGCTGAACGCCTCGCGGATGTTATGCTCCGTTCCTCCGACCCACATGCTCAGCAGGTCGCTGCCCCGCTTGCAGAGGAGCGGCCTGCCTATCTCCATGGCCGCGAACTTCGCAAACTCGGTCTTGCCGGTTCCGGGCGGACCGTACATCAGCAGGTTCATGTTGCTTATGCGCTCCTTTTTGCCGCCAACTCCGGCCTCTTCCATCCGCTCGCTGAAATGCTTCATTATTTCCAGGGACTCTGAAATCGGCGTTTCACCTTTGATGTTCAGCCCTTCCAGGGAGTAGAACGGCGCGGGCTCAGACAGATCCCTCTTCCTTTTGTTTCCGGTCATCAGGCTGATGTGTGGTTTCAGGATGGTGTCTATGACTTCAGCCTTCTCCTTCTGATTTTCACCGGCCCTGCCGCTTTTAATCATCCGCCTGTAGTTCTTAAGCGCAATATCTATTCCGCCCGCATTTACCTCGTATTTCCGCGCGAACCCCGCAATACATTCAGGGGTGAACTGGCCCTCAAGCCGGTGCTTTCCGATGCAGCTCTGCCAGAGCCTGCCCCTCTGGGCGGTTGAAAACCTCCTGAACTCTATCGAATAGTCGAAGCGCCTCCGGGTTGACTCCTCTATGCTCCTGGAATGGTTCGTTATCCAGAAATAGACGCCCGGACTCTTGTCCAAGTAATCATTGACGATATCCTTCTCCGTATTCCTAGCCGGGGCGAAAAACAGCGAGGACGCAGTGCTTCCGCCGTTGAGCATCTCGTCGGCCTCGTCGATCACTATGACGCTCCTGTTCAGGGCGACAGTGTTCTGGCACGCCTTAAGGGCCGTAAACCTGAACCTGTTTCCGGAAGCGGGCCTGTCGTCGTTTTCATAGGTGTTTATCTCATATATGTCCTTGCCGAGGTGGCGTCCCAAGGATCTGCAGAATTCTGTCTTTCCAGTACCGGGCTTGCCATACAGGAGGATATTGACACCCTCCCCGTCCGCGCGGTTCATGATGAGTTTTTCAATGATCTCCGCATGATTGCCGACATTGGAGTGAGCCTCCAGTCCGACAGGCTGGCCCTCAAACTTTCTGAAAAATTTATTCGACAGGGGTTCAGGGCTGAGTCCAGTCAGAAACTCCGAAATCTGGTGGACGATGTCGAAATCATCCTCTAAAATCCCGTACTTGCGGAGCGGGGCGTCCTTCGCGACGGCTTGCTTTACTACCTGCTCGGAATATCCGGTGAGGAGTTTCAAGTTTACAATTGCCGCCCTTGAATCATGACGGTTGTTCAACATCAGCGACGCCCCCTGACACATATTCTCGAAGTCATGGTTGCAGTGAGCGAAATAGATGACCTTGAACACCTCCATGGCCTCATCGGATATCCCCACGGCCTTCTGCAGCTCACAGAGCCGCATGGCGAACAGATCGCCCTTAACAACCTTTTTATTCTTCCTGCAATTGCCGAGTGCCTTCTCTCCGGCCCTGATTATATCATCAATAAGTACGGCCTCTTCCGGAAAACTGAAATTGTCCGTAAGGTACTCAATCAACTCCTTGTACAGGCGCCGGAAGCTTAATCCGTCCGTGAACCCTTCAGCCGTCCTGCCTTTAGCCTTGATTATCTTCAGGTACTTCCCGATTATACGCTCAACCTCCGATTTGCCCAGAAAGCAAAGCAGGTTGTCGAGTACAGCCTCGCTTGATAAATCATTGCTGTTTTTTATGTAGTTAAGCGTGAACTTCAGAGTTTCAGCGCGTATGAAGTCGCTCGGCTCCATGCTGCTCCTGGTCCTGTAGAAAAATCTGCCCATGACATGTTCCTCCCTTTTTTACATACGATATCCTGCGAGGGTGGACATCTTGTGTCCGGCCGAATTCATCTGCCGGGAAAAGCGGTATAATAAATGAAAAATCATTCAATAAACTATCTTTGTCAATTTCCAGTCCTCACATTTCCCCCAAGGATGTCATCAAGTTTCGACACATCGTCTTCCGTCTTGCCCGGGACTGTTCCGTACA
>JBAZRS010000262.1:0-7323 GCA_041662825.1 Victivallales bacterium
AAATTCAAAGATTTTGAAAGTCCGTTTATATTCAAATGAATAAAAAGACCAAGATATTAGTTACTGGCGCAGGAGGTTTCATAGGCAGAAACCTCGTGCCTCGTCTTCTTGAGGGCGGATACAGTGTAACTGCGCTTATACGTCCCTCGTCGAATATATCCCTTATAAAAAAACTGAATAACAAGTTTCTGGTGGATACAGGATCTGTAGAAGAACTAACGCAGATGATGAAAGATGAAAATGTAGGAGGAATCATTCATCTTGCCTCATGTTTCAAACCAGAACATTCCTCAAAAGACCTTGGCGAAATTTCAGAATCCAACATATGCTTTCCGCTCAGGCTCCTCGAGGCTGCGGTGTTTTCCGGTGTTGGCTGGTTCATTAACACCGGAACAGTATGGCAGCATTATATGAACAGAAGATATTCTCCTGTAAACCTCTATGCAGCATCCAAACAGGCATTCCTCGACATTTCAAAATTTTATGTAGAGAACTCGGCAATTAATTTTACCACCATTGAACTCGGAGACACTTACGGGGAAAATGATACAAGAAGAAAAATAATCGGCCTGTGGATTGAGTCAATCAGGGAAGGGAAAACCCTCGATATGTCTCAAGGAGAGCAATTTTTATCCCTCACGCATGTCGACAATGTCTGTGACGCTTATCTGAAGCTTACCGGTCTTCTCGACAAAGATTCGAAAAACCTACTTTCCGGAAAGATATTCCGGGCAACCGGTAAGGGGATGACTTTGAAAAGGCTTTCCACTGTGTTTGAGAGGGCATATGGTCAAAAACTTGATATCAACTGGGGTGCACGACCATACAGGAAAAAAGAGACGATGTTGCCTTTCACTAGAGGAATTCCTGTTCCCGGTTGGAAAGAAAAGCTGAGTATTGAGGAGGGTTTTCGAAGATTTTGCCGCAAGAACGGGCAAAGTAGCTAAGAAATGCACAAAAAGCATATTTGGATTGTTTTATTACCCATTATCTGATATTAAACAAATAATTGAATAAAAACAGTAAATAAAAAATGGAAATGCTAAATAAATTCGATTTGAGCGGACTGGCGAACATAAATATTGAGCTGACCAGCAGATGCAACAAGAACTGCTGGATCTGCGGTCGGAGGAAAGTCGAGCGGGAGATGCCTGAACTTGCCATGAAATATGGGGACATGCCTTTTGAACTTGTCAGCAAGATCGCAGGGCAGCTACCGCCGAATGTGGTGGTCCAGCTTCACAGCAACGGCGAAGCCCTCCTGTATCCTGAATTCGGAAAGGCTGTTGCATTATTCAAGAAACAGATAACCAATGTTGTCACGAACGGAAAGCTTCTTCTGGAGAAATCCGACGAGGTCATAGGCAATCTTGATACGATGGCCATATCGGTCTTCGAAAAGGATCCTGAAGCCGATGAGCAATTTAAAATCATTGAAAAGTTTTTCGAGATCAAGGGAGATGCCAAGCCATATACGATCCTGCGCCTGAACGGAGATGTCGATGAGTCCAGATATGCGCAGTTCGGGCCTGTTTTCGCGAGGAGGGCCCTTCATTCCGCGATGGGGAGTTTTAAGTACAAAAAGGCAAGCCCCACAGTCCCCGAAATAGGGATATGCCTGGATTTCCTGCATCATCTTGCAGTGAACAGCCTCGGAGAAGTTTCAATATGTGTCAGGTTTGACCCCAAGAGGGTTGGCGTTATAGGCAATGCAAACACCCAGACCCTTGACGAAATATGGAATGGCGAGAAAAGGATGGCCTGGCTGGAAATGCATAAGTCCGGCAAAAGAGACAAGATTCCCTTGTGTTCAGCCTGTGAATTCTGGGGCGTTCCTACCGGTATAACTTCAAAATTATCAGAATAAATGACTCCTGAAAATTATAAAAATAATATCTCTGAAGATTATTGTAAAATAATCGAATCTTACAATAAGATTTTCCCAAAGCTATCAGATTTTCTAAACAAGAATCATAATTTAAGCAAAACTTCAGTTTTCTGGGAAGTCCTTCTTTCACCTTCCTTGTTCAACCTGTTTTCAATTGTGAAAGGATTTGGAGCAGAATATGATTTGCCCAGGGAACATCACAGGGAGCCGGTTTCGCTGATTCCTCCTTGGGACGCGCGCGAAATCATTGTCAAAAAGGAAAACAGTGAACTTGAAGCTGTTCTTGGCAAGGAGGATGGAACTAATATATTTCTTAATGATTTGGATAAACACGAATATTTTAATCTAACAGATGAAATATTATTCAAATTATCCTCAGGTGTATTGTACGCTGATTATTTTCTTCCTAAAAATGTTAGCAGGATAATCAGGCGTGAGTTTTCATTATTGAATTTTTGCAGATTCCCTAAGACAACCCACAGAAAAATTATAATTGATAAAAAGCTTAGGGAAAGGATGGTTGCAGAATTATTAAAGGAAATCAAAGATGAAGAATCTGTCAAATTCGTAAATAGCTTATATTGGGGGCTCCCGGCATCTTTACTGGAGGGGTTTCATGATTTGTTCAGGTGGAGCGAGAAAAATGCCGCAAGGTTTAAGTGTGTTATTTATTCTAACCAATACTGGGCGGAATGCAGTTTATTATTTTTAATGGCGAATGTGAAAGAAGACGGGGGGATTCTTATTGGAAGACCCCATGGTGGTTTTTATGGCCAGGTTACATGCTTGTTTCAGGAATATTATGAGAGAATACTGGCCAGTTATTATATGACTCCGGGATGGCAGGAATCAACGCACGGGAAAAAAGAAAAATGCATTCCAATGACAGAGCCAAGGCTTTGCAGCATTTCCAATTCAAACAAACCGGAAAATGAAGATGTGATTTGGGTTTCCAATGCGTTTTATGAAGACGTTCTCTTTGTCTCCAATGGTTTTCCGATGCCTGCCAATGTGAGTTCATGGTATGATTCGAAGAATAGATTCCATGAAATATTGCCTGAAAACATTAAAGTGAATCTTAAATACCGTCCATTCCCCTGCACTTATGGTTGGGACGAGGAAGAACAATACTTTAAAAACAAATTTAAGGCGGAAAATGTTATATCAAAAGGGAGACTGATCGATTATTTGTTTTCATGCAAAATGGTTTTGATCGACCATCCCTGCACGGTCTTGCAGGAAGCCATGGCGATAAATGTGCCTATGATAATATTCTGGGATAAATCCCTTTTTACATTTAGGGATGATATGACAATGGTTATGGATAAGCTGTCTGAAGCAGGAATATACCATTCCAGCCCTGCAAGTTTTTCAAAAAAGATTGAAGAGGTTTACGACAATCCGCATAAGTGGTGGAATTCAAAAGAAATACAGGAAGCCCGCAATTTGTTTCTACATTATTTTGCCAGAATATCCGGTGATTATACTCAGGAATGGGGAATATTTGCAAGTTGCCTTAAAAAGGCATGCTGCAAGGGAAACTATTTGCCACTTAACGATTTTATAACCAATGCCACTAAGTTAAGGCTTGAAAACAAGAGCACGCTAAAGCTGTGAACTCCAACAAAGAAGCCTTAACTTAGCGCCATTCAAATAAGGATATTGATGAAAATTATAAGAAAAATCAAAGCAAAACTTATGTTTTATCTTTATTTATTTCTTGGTTATTTTGTTTTTAACAGCAACTCTTATCGTAACAAAAGAAAAAAATACGGGACCCCTGGTAAAAATTATTTATATGAACTAAAACAAAGATCTTTATTTTTATTTCACTTGGAAAAATCATATCAGGAATATTCAGAATACTTTTATAATAAATACGAGAATGCAATACGCCAACAGAAAAGATGGACAGACTATAGTGAAATATATTATAAAAGCAGGGAAGAAGTCCCGCTAGAAATAGGAATTATAGAATATTTTCAACAATGTCACACAAAGAAAAAGATTATTCGTGTGTTGGATATTGGCGCTGGTGGCGGAGGAGCATTAGTTCAATTTTCTAAATTATATCCGCAGATTGAATTTATAGGCTTAGATATAAGTGAATATAGTCAAAAAATATTTGAGAATATTACATCTGAACATCCCAATATAAAATTCATAAAAGGAAGCATATTGGACAACTTATATATCATCGATGAAATAGATTTATTTTATACATATAATGTGCTAATGCATTTGAATAAAAATGAAATAAATAAATTATTCCAATACTTGAGCAAGACAAGTAAAAATGTTACAGGAATAATACACGAGCCTTATTGTAGCGACATGCTTACTAATAATATCCAAACGATTGATTATGCCCATAATTATTTAGAATACTTTAAAGCATATAGCTTTAAATTAATTAGCAAAAGCATATTGAATGAAAAATTTGGCATTTATTATTTTGAAAACCATAGTTAACTCCATGAAATTATAATTAACATTATTTAAGATATAAATTGGATTCAATAAAAAAAAGATTCATATTCACTCTGGCCGCCAGATTGGTTTCATTTATTGTGGGCATAGCAACTGCAGGTATTATCCCAAGATCCCTTGGTCCGGTGAATTACGGGAACTATCAGTTTCTGCAGAGCATGTTTTTGGAAACTAAGAATCTATTGGATCTATACGCATCTGGTGCTTTTTATAGTGATTCTTCGAAAAATCAAAGAACCGGAACTTCAACAGTAGTCTTTCTTGTGTGGGAATTCCTGCAGAATGCACTGATATTCCTGTTCATCTCCCTGACAGTCATTCTGGGCTTCTATGGAAGTTTATGGCCTCACCAGGAAGTCAAACTTATATACGCTGTCGCGGGTATTGCCATGCTTGCGATACTGGAAGGACGCTTCCTGAGCTATGCGGATTCAAAGGCGCTTACTGTATTCGCACAAATAGCAAAATTGTGCTGCTATGTAATCCAAGTGATGTTGATAGTGTTCCTTTTCTTGAACAACCGTCTGGATCTCAATGCCTATGTGATGATCAATTATGCGGTGCTGCTGATATCCATTGCCATACTTGGAGTCTATTTCAGGATAAAATGGAAGAGTATTTTCATAAATGACATCAGCAGGGAGAACCTGAAAAAGACACTGTCATACTATAAGAGTTACAGTTCTCCTCTGATTGCATACACTATTGTCGGATTTTTGTATACTTATTTCAACAGATGGTTTTTGCAGCTGATCGGTGGAGGGCAGGAACAGGGCTATTACTCGCTCGCGTTCAACTGTTCGCAGATAATCATGATATTCTCGTGCTCAATGACACCGATATTCTGGAGGGAGATGTCATTGTCATTTGAAAAGAAGGACATTGAGAGGATGCGCTTTTTCTTTGGAAGAAACCTCAAGATATTCTTTTTCGCCACCTGCCTGATTTCCGCATTCATATGCGTGCAATCGGAAATAATCATAAAGTATCTGGCTGGAAAAGCATTCGCATCCGCAATATTCCCGTTCATCATAATGGCGTTTTATCCTGTATTCCAGACTTATGGGCAGCTCGGCGGTACTTTCTTCCTGGCTACAGACAGGACGCGCCAATACGGGAAGATAGGTATAATGACAATGCTTGCCGGTACGATGCTTACATATTTTCTTCTGGCGCCACAAAGTTTTCTGATTCCGGGACTTGGTCTTGGTTCCCTCGGGTTGGCAATCCAAATGGTAATGTTCCAGATTTTCTATGTCAATATCCTTCTTTACTTCAACTGCAGGTATCTGTCCATGTCATTCAAACACTATCTGATGTATCAGGGTGGGGTGATCCTGATGATGGTATCTATTTCATATTTGACCGGACGTCTTTCAAGTTCAATTTTAAGCCAGTTCAGCCTGAGCAAAGACGTATCCAACATAACTGGATTTTTCTCCTCGGGCATTATTTATACGGCAATCATCTGCGCTCTGGCCTACTTATTTCCTGTCCTGACAGGTATTGAGAGGAAAGAATACAAATCAATAATCAACAGGATGCTTCCATTCAGAAATGCAGTTTGAAGAAATCAAAAATCTGATTTGCACAAAATGCGGTTCCGGTCTTACCCATGGAAATGATGAAATCATCTGTGGCGGCTGCAATAGCAGTTTCCCTTTTAAGAACGGGATAGGCGATTTCAGGAGAAATGATTCCTATTGGTGCAATGTGCCGCGCGAAAAAATGAGGAGCCTTATAGAGGACGCTGTCAGTCTAGGAGACTGGGAGAAGGCCTCGGTAAAGCATATTCCAGACTACATGGAGCATTTCACATCCTGCAAGAGGGCCGATTTCAGATTTCTCCTCCCATTTGACAAGGATTCTGTCGTCCTGGACGCGGGCGCCATGTGGGGGGGCATATCCATTCCATTGGCAAAAGAAGTCAAAACCCTGTATGCGGTTGACCAGACCTTGGAGACAATTGAATTTCTTAATGTCCGCGCAAGACAGTCCGGAATAGGGAACATCATTGCACTTGCCAGTGGTCTTGATAAATTGCCTTTCAGGGACGGGATGTTCGATCTGATCATCATGAGCGGGGTTCTGGAATGGGTTGCGATGGAGGAGGAAGCGGTCATATCCAGGGATTATTACAAGCCGAGGGAAAACTATAAAACCTACAAGTTGACTCCGTCCGAAGCCCAGATAAATGTATTGAAAGAGATCCGGAGAGTCATGAAAAGTGACGGAGTCCTATATCTGTCTATCGAAAACAGGTACGCCCTTCCATATTTTCTGGGAGTTCCGGACGAACATGTGAATATCAAATACATTCCCCTTATGCCCAGGAAAATCGCAGACATTATTGCCAGGATGAAACTGAACTCCCCGTATAGGACATACACATACTCCGGAAGTCGGCTTAAGGAAATCCTGGAAAAGTCCGGGTTTCAAGATGTAAGGATAATGGGCTGTCACCCGCATTATATTGAGCCGGAATTCATATGTCCGTCGGGAAGGTGCAGCCACTATCTCAAAAAATACAGGAAATCCCTCGGGCGCAAGTACAGTCTTTTGTCCAGGATTCTGCCTTCAGGGATTTTATCGCAGAGCATACCGAGCCTTGTGGCGATATCAGGAGACGGAAAGAGGATAGAGGCCCGGAACTCCAAAATAATCAGCATGATTGAAAAGCATCCTGAAATCAAAATTGAAAAGCCCCTCAAAGAGATTGCCCTCGTAAAAAGCAGGAAAGGCGACAACCTGCCAGCCTTTTATGAAATTTATGTGGAGGACAAGGAAACGCCGGCTTATTTCTGCAAGGTCGCGCGCGATCCGCGTTCTGCGCTTATCCTGGAGGAAGAGTTCAGGAACATAAAGTCGTTCAGGGAGGCAACTAAGGACAGTTTTCAAAACATCTCTCCGTTACTTGGATTTATAAACAATGATGATTTTAAATT
>JBAZRS010000263.1:0-4144 GCA_041662825.1 Victivallales bacterium
ACACCTCCTCGAATGGAAAGGGGTTGACAAGCGTTTTGAGCCGCTCCGGAGAATAGGTTCAGTCCAGTCCTGCAGCGCGCTCGGGCTTGACCGCGAAGGCCGCACATGGTGCATCTCCGGAAACTGGAACTGGGATGACAGCCCTTCTGCACCGCAGCGCTGGGGAATTCCCGCTCCAGAGAAGATATTCGGTATTGCAGCAATGGATTCTGATATCCTGTGCGGTTACGGCACCTTGTGGGGAAAACCTGCGGTGCTGTCCGGCAAAATGGACAAGGAACTTGGCATGGGCCGGATCGAATCGCAGACATCCCTGCCAAAGGAGGCTGTCGCAGTCGCCCTCACTGAAATGAAAAAGAGAACCGTGCTACTGGTCCTTGAAGCAAAAGGCAGGATCACTGCGGTCAATGTCAATCCCAACGGAACCTATAACAGCGATGCCGGCCCGGTCCAGCTGATTGCCGAAACTCCGGTCAAGGAATGGACGTCCCTTGCGTCATCCGGCAAGGATTTGCTTATCGCGGCCGGCGACGGATTCGTGATCGAGTTTGCCAGGGACGGCGACAACTGGAAGGAGAAACGCCGCTGGAATTCGTTCGGTCAGGACAACGGCGACAAGTTCGGTGCGGCGATCTGTCTTGCATCTGATTCCGGCAGGCTCTGGGTTTCCGACAAGTTGCGCAACCGCGTGGTCTGCTTTGATTCCGCTTCCGGAAAACAGCTTGCCGCATTCGGTGTTGCGGATCTCGCAGGCAGCGAAATTTCAAAACTGAATTCGCCGACCGTCATCTCCGCCCGCGGGAAAAAGGCGGTCCTATTCGACAGCGGCAACCAGCGCATCATGAAACTCGAGATCCAGGACAAGTAAGGCTGTTTAGAAAAATCCGGAGGGAAAATTGATAGTTCTTGCTTTGAATGATTTATTGATGAGCGAATCGAATCACTTGGAGTGCGGGAATTTATTACCGCCTTGTTCAGAGAAATTTATTTCTCTGTAATAAATCGCAAAATGAATTTTGCGATACAAGGCTGCAACAAGTTGCAGCACTCCAGGGTCAGGCCAAAGCGCCTGACGTAAAAGCGAAGAGACAAGAGATAGATTCTTAACTGATTGGTGCCGGTAACCTTACTCTGTCCGGTGCCAGACCATGGGATGTTATCAAAAACATAAGTCGGGCAAATATAAACAAAGGGGGATGAGATGAGAGGGATGAAATTCTTGTTGGCCGGGATTATCTCTGTGGTCGGGATTGTCCAGTCGCTGATGGCGGTTGACGGTGCTGCGCAGTCTTTGGTTAAGGATGGCGACCGCATCGTGTTCGTCGGGGACAGCATAACCGGGCAGGGGGGCAACTTCGGTCCCGGAGGATTCGTCGCCCTTGTCAAGGAGGGGCTTGACACCGCAAGACCGGGGAGCAATGTCACTGGTGTCGCCCTGGGCGGCAGCGGGCAGGGCGTGGGCTCCTGGATGAGTGTTGAAAAAAAGAGCCGCGAGACGGAATCTTCCCTCGATGTGAAGAACGTGGGCGTCAAGGAGAATCTCGACAAACCGGCGAATGTCCTCATCATAATGCTCGGCATGAATGACAGTCTTTCCCCGTACACCGGCGAGGATCAGAAGGGCCTGGACGACTGGGCGAAGCGTTACAGGGAGCTTATCGGCGTATTGCGCGAACGTTGCAAGCCGCGTGTGGTAGGACTGGCGACAGTCACCCCGAACACAGAGGATCCGAAGTCACCGAAAAACATTGTTCTCGCCGAGATGGCGAAAAGGCTCGCAGTCATTGCCAAAGAGCTGAATTGCGTTGTCCTTCCCTCCGGGGAAACTGTAGTCGAAGTGCTTCAGAAAGGACGGACATGCAAACCTGATTTCCACGTCACCAGCGATTTTGTCCATGCCAACAACATCGGACACGTGGCGATCGCCATAGGTATGCTGAAAGGACTCGGTGAGAAAGAAGCGGCCGGGAAGCTATACTCAAAATATATAGAGAAATTCTTCAATGACGCAAAGGGTGCACTGCCTGCGCTGTCATACACAATCGTCCCGACATCGTTGCCGCTCGATTCAGACCAGGCGTCATTCGACATTGCATATTACTGGACGCCGTCGACTCCTGACGGCAAAACTGCGGCGAAGGCGACATTGTCCGTACCCGCCGGCTGGAAGGCCGAACCTGCTGAACTTTCCGGACTGACAGGGACTTTCAAGGTCAGCGGCAAACTCGACCATCTGGTGAATGTCTTGAAACTGGGAGTCAAGGATTCTTCGTCATCCAAGGAGACTGAGATAAAGATTCCGGCTCCGTGGCTGATCTGTTACGGTTTCAACAACCAGCAGGCGTGGGAAGCGCCAAGCTGGAAATATGCTCCGGAGAAGGGCGTCCTTCCGGGAGAAGAGGGCTTCATGAAGGGGCTCGGTTTTGGAAAGACGCCGGAAGGCTGGAAGGGCAACGCTCCGAAATGGGCTAAATATCTCGCCAGTGTCGATTACACGGGTGGCAATTCACCGGCCAATGTGTGCATGTACGCCGTCAGCTATTCGACACCTTTCGAGGGCGCGTTCGGAGTCCGCTGGATTACGAGTGAAAACGATATGCCGGTCAAAATCACGCTTGGCTGCCAGACTTTCGCCGGGGCGATGGGGCTTTGCGTATTGGTCAACGGCGAGAGGCTTTACAGCGGGACTATCAGTTCTGAACCTAACAGGAAAGTCGTGAAGGACGCAGTTCTGAAAAAAGGTTTGAACTGTCTTGTCTTCAAGGCGAACCACTGCACCTGGCAGTGGCAGTTCTCGATAGACGTCTCCTCTGATAAACCCGGTGATCTTGCGGGCCTGACGGTCTCGACTGTTCCGCCGGCTGAGAAATAGTCTCGAAAGTTTTTGAAAAACCACAAGGTGCTCAGAGGAGGGAAAGATTGTTTTATAGGATTGAAAACCATTGAATTTTCTCAGTGCGCCCTGGCAATTACAAGTCTTCATAGACATGGATACGGAATAAAAATATGAGCTGAATGCAATATACAGGAGAATGCCGTCGCGGGTATATCTCTTGTTGGTGTTCACAACTTTAGTGTGTCTTTGTATTTAGGGGGAGACGTTAAAGTTTACCCGCCTCCGGCGGCGCCATAGGCGACCAGGACCGTGAACTCCAACTTAATGGAGCTGATTTCAAAATGCAGGAGAATGTTGCAATGGCAATGTCTTCCGTTGGTCCGCCGCGGCGGATTAGTTTGTTCTTAGTATTCAATAAGATGCACAAGCTAAAGCTTGAACTCCAACTTAAGAAATCAGCTCAAAGGAGGCAATTTTGAGTTGTCTGAGTTTACTCATTTACAAAATCGGCTGAAAAATAAGGAGGCATTCTCATGATACGTCCGCTTTACAGTTCCATCTGCATCGGGTTTCTATCGCTATTTCTTGCTGTCGGCGCCGCGGCCGCTTCACCTGCGGCGTTGAAGGCGGTCGGGGTTTTGGGAAACACATCCGGTCTGAGTGACCTGCCTGTGCCGTATTCATTTTACACCGGCATTGCGGTGGATGCGCGCGGGCGTCTGTATTTATGCGGTGCCGACCAGGGGATTGTGGTTTGCGATCAGGACGGGAAATGTCGTGCCGTTCTTCAGCTGCCGAATGCGGAAGGGATGCTGCCGCGGTCACTGATGGTGCGTGCCGGTGACTCCATATTTTTTACAGCCGTGCATCCCAATCCGGTGAAGAGTGCGCTGTATCGCATTCAGACAGCTCCGGCGGATGTATCCAAAATCACTCTTGAACGCATTGCAACAGGCCCTGGTATCTGGGCCATTTCACAGACTCTGGATAAACAGGGTCGGGTGATTGTCGGGCAGTCGATAATTGAAGGGATGAACTACTCTGTTGTTGCGTATGATCCTGTCAGCGCTGCAGCAATGCCCTTATTCAGTCTGCCTCATCCGAAAGGCGTAATGCGGCCGTGGCGCCACATTATCCAGGTTGATCCAGACAATAACATCTCGATCCAGCATGCGGGCGGTGTCAACTGGTCTGGCAGATATTCGCAGACAGGCGAGAAGGTTGGCGATGCGATCGACGGGCAGATCATCGGTGATTACCGTTACTTCTTCGGGTACTCGGGCGGATTGCGGCGTACGGAAATGACGG
>JBAZRS010000263.1:4154-7317 GCA_041662825.1 Victivallales bacterium
GCCCGCTCCTGGCGAATGCGGTTCTGGTGTGGATGAAACACGCATGGCGGCACAGATGGTTCAGTCAGGCGATCGATATTTCTTCGTCGGACGCAGCGGCGCTGTGGAGGCGAAATGGAACGGCACGAATTTCATATATGTTCGCCGCATCGGGGCTGTTACACTGGAAGAGCTGATTATGAACGGCAATGTCCTGAACGGCATCGCCTTCACTGCGGGTGGCATGGATGTCCAGCACCCGGTCAGGTTTTCAAAGGAACAGCCGATAGGCGAACTTCTGGATGCCGATGGTCCGGCGCACAGCAAGACCGTATTGACGATAGTGCCCGCCATTGAAGGCAGTATAGTTGTCTATAAGAACAGCAAAGGATTTGCCGTATGTTACTCAGGCACAGCGCGCCACCTTGATTTTGAAGTGAACATGCCGGAAGTCAAAAGCGTCGGACAGGCTGCGATAATCGGGAAGGAGCTCCTGTTTGCAGATCCGACGGCGGGAATCCTCTGGCGGCGTCCGCTCATGGACAAGAAAGCGCCGGTGACTGCATGGAAGAGCGAACTGCCGGGAGTAACGGGACTCGCGGTCACTCAGGATGCAATATTTATAGCCACCGCGAAAAACGTTTCGCGATTATCTCTGGACGGAAATACTGTCGCCTGGAAAACTCCTGACGATTACAAAGGCGTTCGCCGTCTGGCGGCGACAGCCGATTACGTATATGTATGCGATACCGCAGGCAATGTCGTTGATCAGCTGAACGCGAAAAGCGGTGCGTTGCTTGCACGTCTTGGCGTTTTGGGCGAGGCAGGTTGCGCCTTGAACCATTTGAACCGTCCCTATGCGATAGCCGCAGATCCGAACGGTATTTATGTTGCGGACAACGGCAACGGCCGCATTGTGGTTGCGACTACAACTTTATGGAAGCCAGACATTCGCCCGTTGCCGCGTGAGGATAACGGCCCGATAGTGGCTGTGAAGATTCCGGTTAAACCTCCGACTGCAGGCAGGATGAGCCTGAATGTATATGACCAGAATGATGTTACGGTGCGCCAGCTTGTTTCCGCACAGCCTTCAACGGCACCTGTGACCTGGGACGGATTTGACATGTACGGGCACTGGGCGAAACCCGGCACCTACCGTTATCACGGCATCATCGCACCGAAATTTTCACTCCGCTATGTAGGCAGCATCGGCCAGAGCGGCAACCCTGTGTATCGCACCGCCGACGGAACCGGAAGCTGGGGCGGTGTCTGGGGTTACGTCATGGATATCTGTACAGTGACTCCTGCAGCCGACAGCGACATTGTCGTATTGTGGGCTTTTGAGGAAGGCGAGGGCGGCCTGATCCGCATGACACAGGACGGGAAAGTAATCTGGAAACAGCATCTGGACTGGTGGCTGAAATCAAATCAGGCGGCCGTGGCATGCGACGGGACTTCCGTATATATCGTAGGTGATTCCGCCATGGGCGCTCCTGTCGGTCAGTCAAATTATGGCGGTGACCAGCGCCGGCCTCTGTTGTGGCGTGTTGATGCCGCCACCGGCAAACAGAAGCTTTATGCTCCGTCCCAGCAACCCCAGCCTATGTTCGGCGAATATGTCAAGGGCGATGCGGGAATAGCAACTGATCTTGCGGTGCGCGACGGCAAACTTTACCTGACCGCGCCAAAGCAGAATGCACTTTATGTCATAGACTCCGCCACAGGAAAAGAGATTTCATCATGGAAATTGGATGGAGTATCCGGAATCACTTTTGACGCCGCCGGCAGCATGTTTGCAGGCATGGGGAGTACTATTGTCGAATTGTCGGCTGATGGTGCTGTAAAACGCAAGCTGGGTGATGCTGGCGGACCCATATGGGATTTGGATACGGTCACCGGCGGCGGTTTTGTCGCCTCGGTAGGTGCGCCGCGCAACCAGATCGTTTATTTTGACAAGAACGGCAAGGAGACACGAGCTCTTGGTAAACGCGGCGGACGTCCGTTGTGCGGGAAGATGCAGCCGGAGAATTTCCTGCAGCCTGTCGGTATATGCATGACCGCCAATAACACGCTGTTCGCCGCCGAGAGCGCCGCGCCGAAACGATTCACGCGCTGGTCGGCCGCAGGCAAGTTGGAACGCGAATTCCATGGCCCGTATTATTACAGCGGCATGTTCGGCATTGATGAGGAGAGGCCGGAATATGTATATGGAGACACGCATGGCGACATTATCCGTTATGTGTTTGACTACAAAACAGGCACATGGTCCGTTGATTCCTATTGGATCCATGCCTACAAGGATGCAGGCGTACCGGTGAAGTGGTGGCCGCGGATACGGCATAAGGACGGACGGACTTTCTGGTGCAGCGGCAGCGGTGCAATCATGGAACTACTGCCTGACCGCGTTCGAGGCATTGCAGCGATCTACGGAGGCTGCGTCGAGAAGGGAGCTGATGGAAATATCACCCCAGTATCTTATACTAAGAAAACCGGGCTCATGGGGACATGGTCCGATCTGAACGGTGACGGAAAACAGCAGGCCGATGAGTGGAAGGTGACGGATAAATCAGCATATCCGGTGACGGCGAGCGGCCCGCAGCAGGGCTGGGGATGTTATTTCGATGAGAAATTTGATCTGTACATGCACGACTGGTCGGATAAGGAACCGGGGGGGATATGGAAGATTCCGGTGCAGGAATGGAAGAACGGCGTACCGGTCTACGATTGGGAAAAGGCTGTTTATGTTGCGAAGGCGCGCAATGACGGCGGTGCAAACGGTCTGGCGCACGGTTCTCCCGGCGCACGCACGGCTTTCGCCGCAGGCAATGCGGTTTACGGTTTCAACGGCGGATACAACGCCGCCAATCTGCCCGGAGTGGGGCACGGTCACGACTGGGAGTTCGCCCAGGTCACGAAATATGATCCCGCCACCGGAAAACCGGTCTGGCATGCAGGTGAACGTGCGGCAGGATTTGTCGCGCCGGGACAGCATTATTGTCCGACCGGCCCTGCCGGAATAATCGATAATTACCTGTTCTGGACTGACGAGAACAGTCTGGTCCACGCCTGGGATCTTGACCATGGTCTCTATGTCGACACCTTGCTGGAGGACGGTTCCCGCGGACCTGTGCCGTCGGCTTATACTGTCTGGGTGGAATTGTTCAACACCCGCATCTTCCGCCAT
>JBAZRS010000264.1:0-7306 GCA_041662825.1 Victivallales bacterium
TGTTTGAGCATTTTCGCCGTTTTAATAAAAAGGTCGGTAGTGAATTTCCCTGTTTCCTGCAGTTCCTTGTGAGCCGCCCAGAGAGCCTCCCTGTAGCTGAGGACTTCCTTAGTTGCCGGATCAGGATTCTTCATGTTCGCTGAAAACGCCCTGAACAGATTGTCGCTTGTCGTGAATACGTTTTCAATCTCGGAACTGTCCTTAGCCTCCTGGAGCGTGATATTGTTTATGAGAATATCCTGATTTGGAATGATGAGAGCCTTGCCGTTGAGTTCAGCAAGGGCGGCCCTGGATTTGATAACCTGTTTGAGGATGGTCTTGGTCTCTATCTCCGCCTTCGGAGGGAGCAGGGGCAGGTCGTTATACGGTTTGTCAGGAGTAAATGACATTGTTTCCATTTCAAATTTCAGTGTTAATTGCATAGGAAGCCAGAATTCAGGAGTCAGGATTCAGAATAAATCTGGATTTGAATTCGATTTTCATTCTGAGTTCTGTGTTCTGACTTCTGAATTCTTGCAAAATATGAATTTTGCAATTGCTTCT
Source organism: Victivallales bacterium (assembly GCA_041662825.1). Taxonomy (GTDB): domain Bacteria; phylum Verrucomicrobiota; class Lentisphaeria; order Victivallales; family GWF2-50-93; genus GWF2-50-93. Next base: position 544 of record JBAZRS010000264.1, read on the forward strand.
CCAGTTATAATTACCACTAATCTAGCTTCCAGGCAAGGGGGAAAACTCATTTACATCTTGTTATGAGACTATTGAAAATATTGTAAATATCTGCCTTGATTTTTCAATTCTTCCTGATTATACTTAACACAAAAGTATAACCAAGGTAATACCATAACATCATGAAAACAGCCATATCCATACCTAACGATGTGTTCAAGACGGCAGATATGTTTGCCCGGCGCAAAAATATCTCCAGAAGCGCCCTGTTCACAAAAGCCGTAACCGAATTCCTGTCACATCACCGTCAGGAGGACGTGACAGAGAATCTTAATAAGGTTTACAGCAAACAGGGATCTTCAATGGATCCTGTTGTGAACGCACTTCAAATCTCCTCAATACCTAAGGAGAAATGGTAATGCACCGCGGAGAGATTTGGTGGGCTTCCTTACCGGAACCAGAAGGAACTGGGCCGGGATATAGGCGGCCTGTTCTGATTATTCAGTCCAATGAGTTTAACCGAAGCAAAATCAACACGGTCATTGCTGCGGTGATTACTTCCAATCTGGCTCTTGCATCAGCTCCAGGCAACGTTCATCTCGGGGCGCGTTCATCGGGATTACCCAAAGAATCAGTCGTTAACATCTCGCAGTTGATTACAGTAGACAAGCGCTTTCTTACGGAAAGAATAAAAGCAATTGATCCGCAGAAGATGAAAGAGGTCGAAGACGGGCTTCGGCTCATTTTGGCAATATAATTACATGTCATACAAGGTCTTTAAAAATGCTTTTGGAAAAATACCTGTCGAAAACAGTTTTTGATTCATATGAAGATTTTAACCTCAATTTCAAGATAAACATACCCGATAATTTTAACTTCGCATATGATGTTGCAGACGACATAGCGGCCAAGGCTCCGGAAAAGAGGGCCCTGGTCTGGTGTGATGAGAACGGAAATGAGGAGATCTTCACTTTCGGGCAGTTGAAATATCACAGTGACAAGGCTGCAAACTTCTTCAAATCCGCCGGCATCAGAAAAGGTGACTCCGTAATGCTTATCCTCAAAAGGCGTTACGAATTCTGGTTTGCCTTGCTGGCCTTGCACAAGATTGGCGCCGTAGCTGTGCCCGCAACACACCTTCTCACGACCAAAGACATCATCTACAGGAACAATGCGGCAGATATAAAGATGATCCTGTGCGTGAATGAGGCGGAAGTGATGCAGCATGTGGAGGAATCGCAGTCCAAATCTTCCAGCTTCACTGTAAAGGCGGTACTTGGAGCCGAACGGGAGGGCTGGTTGAACTTCAACGAGGGTATTGAAAAGTCTTCAGAATGTTTTCCAAGGCCCGAAGGTGCCGGTGCCACCGTCAATAGCGACACCCTGCTATTGTACTTCACGTCAGGGACAACTGGAATGCCTAAAATGGTCCGTCACAACTATGCGTATCCGCTCGGACATATCCTGACGGCGAAGTACTGGCAGAACATAGATGAAAGCGGGCTCCATCTTACTGTCGCAGACACTGGATGGGCCAAAGCGGCGTGGGGTAAAATTTACGGGCAGTGGATTTCCGGATGCGCCGTGTTCGTGTACGACTATAATAAGTTTGTCCCCAGGGAAATGCTGCAGGTCATCAAGAAATACAATGTCACGTCCTTCTGTGCACCGCCTACGATTTACAGGTTCCTGATAAAGGAGGATCTCGCCCGGTATGAGCTGGATAAGTTAAAATATTGCGCTGTTGCCGGGGAACCCCTGAACCCTGAGGTGTACAGCCAGTTTTTGAAAATGACAGGTCTCAAACTGGTGGAAGGCTATGGGCAGACGGAGCTCACGGTAACTCTTGCGACATATCCCTGGATGGAGCCGAAACCCGGTTCCATGGGCAAGCCATCACCCGGATATGACATAGATATCATTGATGATAACGGCAAATCTTGCGGTGTTGGGAAAGAGGGTCAGATAGTGATCAGGACGGACAAGAGGATGCCTGTGGGAATGTTTGACGGGTACTACAGGGATGAAGAGCTGACAAACAGGGTATGGAACAACGGGATATATTATACCGGAGACATGGCCTGGAAAGACGAGGACGGGTATTTCTGGTTTGTCGGAAGGGCGGATGACGTAATAAAAAGTTCCGGCTACAGGATCGGCCCTTTTGAGGTGGAAAGCGCCCTTCTTGAGCATCATGCAGTATTGGAATGCGCCATTACCGCCGTTCCGGACCCGGACAGGGGACAGGCTGTAAAAGCGACAATTGTCCTTACAAAGACTCACACGGCGAGTGAAGAGCTGAAGGTGGAACTCCAGGATCATGTGAAAAAAGTGACAGCCCCGTATAAGTATCCTCGTGTCATTGAATTCGTCCCCGAGCTGCCGAAAACAATCAGCGGCAAAATCCGCAGGATTGACATAAGGGAGCATGACGAAGGCAAGGCCTGAAGATTATCCGTTTAGCGGTTATACAGACGGATTTTCCGTTTTCGCCATTCTGTGGGCGACGGCTATGGCGGAATAGTCCTGCAGTTTTTTTCCAAGTATTGAAGGGGCTATCTTACAGACTTTGCGGGCGTCTGGAAGGACTTCATCATGGAAGACGCTTTTCACCTTATTGATCCACCTTTCTCCGAGGTGGTTCGCCAGACTCCCGAGAATTATGATGTCGGGATAAAGCATGTCGGCTATAAGCGAACAGGCTCTGCCTACAGCAATCGCGTTGATCTCGACAACCTGCAAAGCTTCACTATTTCCCGCTTCGGCTAACCTCCCGATCTCCTCGGAAGTCGGAGCATTTGGCCAGACTGAAGGGAATTTCCATGAGGCGATCCTGCCAAGGGAGGATCCGGCGCAGTATGATTCAAAGCTCCCTGCTTTCCCGAAAGCCAAAGGCCCATCATCGGCATATCTGGCATGTCCGATTTCACAGTTGTGACCATGCGCGCCATAATAGATGCTACCGTCGAAGACGAGTCCGAGACCGAAACCGGTTCCGCATGTCAGATAAGCAACACTGTGCAGATTCTTGGCGGCACCCCAGTAATATTCGGCGAGGGCGCAGGCACCTGCGTCATGATCCACATGCACCGGCAGTGAAAACTTCTCCTCCAGTATCTTTTTCAGGGGGATATTGTCCCAGCCCGGAAGGTTGGGGGGAGACTGGATGATCCCGTTTTTCGCGTCAAGTGGGCCGCCAATCGACACCCCGACAGATGATATCCCGGGATATTTTGAGATCACCTTCTCCGCGTTAATGATGATTTCGGACAGCATCTTCTCCTGTCCCAATTTTGCGTTTGACGGCCATTCCGTCCTTTCCGAAAGATTGCCGGCTGAGTTTCCGATGATCGCCGCAGATTTCGTCCCGCCGATGTCCAGCCCGAGATAAGTCTTAGTTTTTGTCATGATTATTCCTTTAGCTTTATTTCCTTCCAAATTTTATCCAGGGTATCTGCTGCACCGGCTTTGATCTTAAAGTCGACAATGTCCGATAATGCCGTATCTGTCGGATTTATTTCCACTGTCGGAATACCCGCCCGGCGCGCCATGAACACAGGCCCGGAGATGTAAGGGAAAGAACCGGAAGTTCCGACCGACAGAACCACATCCATTCTCATTGTTTCCAGACTGTATATTTGTTTCAACGCCTTTTCCGGAAGTATTTCGCCGAAAAGGACTACGTTCGGGCGAATCATGCCTTTGCATTTCGGACATTTTGGTGGCATGGGTATTTCTGAGCTGTAACCGGAGAGGAAATCTTCGGATGAAGATTCAAATCCGCATTCTACACAATAAAGCTCAGACGCATTGCCGTGGACTTCAATGAGATTCTTAGAACCTGCGGCACGGTGAAAGCCGTCAATGTTCTGCGTCATCACCCATGTTCCCGGTTTCATTTTTTCAATGAGCGCAATGACTTCGTGTCCGCGATTGAACTTCTTACCGCTGCAGGCGGAACCTATCTGCCAGAGATATTTCCAGGTTATCTCCGGGTGTCTTTCAAGCATTTCTCCACTCAGGGCGTCTTCAATCGGGATTCCCTCGTCAGTGTGCCTGTCGTCATATAGCCCGCCAACACCGCGGTAAGTCGGAAGACCGGAATCGGCCGACAATCCTGCTCCGGTAATGAAAAGGATGTTTTCAGCCTTTTTTAAAATCTTTGCGACTTGGGAGATTTGGTTGTCCATCAGAAACGCCTGCATCACTTTAAAATCATTTGACCATGATGATTACAGCGCCAGAATTGGCGTCTATCGAAATCTTCGCCTTGCCGTCTGTAGTCTTGCCGATTGAAAGTCCGGAAGGACGCTTCCCTTCCAGTTTCCAACCCGCGGATATTTCCAGGGAGGCCTCTATTTTTTCAGGACTTACGTTTACCAGTACATAGAAGCGCCTGGACTTTCCAGCGACATGCTCCGTTACGTTCAAAAACGGATGATTGCTTTTCAAAGCGCGAGTGAGACGGAAAGGTTCTGAGAGATGCCCGTATATTTTCCATGCATCGCAGGTTTTCACGGATTGGAATGAGCCGGGGCTTGTTATCATCAGCTGCTCGATCGGGAATGTCAGGAGATAAACTGTACCCATTCCGTATTTCGCCTTGAAGAAAACAGGGTTTCCGGAGGGATCGGAGCCGAGAGTTTCGGATTTATCGGCCTTCATGGTGAAGCATGTCTTGGGACTGAAGGATACTGCAGGGCTGTCTTTGACTCCATGCATTACAAAAGGTGATTCCGATGTTCCGGTGCATCTGGACTGGAGTTCAACGCCGAAGACTTCATTGAAATCAGTGAAATATCCGTCGTCAAGGGAGAGATAAAGGGTTGCGCCGGATTTGACTTTCTCCCGCAGTTCCAGCCATTTCGGCCTGAGGAGCGGGGTCATGCCGCTTGCGGAAGGAAGGAGATATAATTTTGAATCCTTCAGAGGCTGGGTCCCGTATTGGAATTCGAGATCGAAACCGGCCTGTTTGGCCAGTACGAAACTTCCGTATGCGGCGCCCCACTGATCAGATCCGGACGTCAGAATGCAGACAGCTTCAGTTGTCCGTTCAGGAAGTTTATCAAAAGGCATTGAATCAATGAACTTGGAGAATTTTGCGAATTCCGCAGACATCGGTTTCGGGGAACGGTTTTCGGTGAAAAGTCCGAGCTCGCATTCCATTGCTATTTTCGCATAAGGCTGACGCTGGAGATGCTTCTGGTCGAATGCGCACCACCAGAGCAGGCCCCGGCAGTCGTTCGCCCAAAGCGATAACAGGCTTGACCTGAGGAAAGCCGATGCCTTTTCATAGCTTCCTATCATTGGGCCGAGTGTTCCGGTTTCTTCCGTGAAACACGCTTTGCCGCCGATGTCGCCGTAGAAATGATTTTCCGCAGTCGCGTGAAGGATTGTGCGGATGGTATCGAGGGGATCATGTTTGGCGTGCGGGGTGAATATCGGATAAGGATGGGTCGTCAGAAGATCGCAGAGATCTGCCTGATCCTGTATCAGCCAGGAGTTGCCGCCCCGGAATTCAGGGATCAGCGAATGCATTCCTGAGATGACGGGACGGGAGTTGTCTGAAACCCGTATCGCACCCGCAATGGCGGATGTCCATGCCCAGGCATCCTCCGGACGCGGGGATTTGGCCATGCAGTTGCATTCGTTGCCGAGATCCCATGCAATGATCGCAGGGCGATTCTTCAGTTTCTTTATGAAATATTTGACGAACTTCACCTGCCATTTTATCGCCAGCTGGTCTGTGATGACATTAAGGCTCTCAAATGCAGGCGGGACAAAAAGCCTTCCACTCATCCATCCGGTGACAAGTCCGACTATGAGGGAGATTTTGTGTTTTTCAGCAAGTTTCGCAAATTCTTCAAAGCGCCGGATCATTGTCTCATCAACGCCTGCCTGTCCGGCTTCGGTGTCCGGCAACGGTTCTTCCCCGAAGAAAAGTCCGGCGATGACTCCTCCTCCTCCGCGTTGCATTGTGAGTGGCTGAAAATCAGGCCAGAGTGGGAAAACCCGCAATACCTGGACTCCAGCCGATGCCAGAGTCTTGAAATCCTTGTCGACAACCTCTGGTCGCCAGTCCGCCCACATGTTAGTGCCTGCGTGGGAGGCCCAGTAGTTTGCGCCGACCATGAATGAACCGGATTTGGTCAAAGATTCTAAAACTTTATGGAAAGAATTCATCTTGATGACCCTCGCCTCTATAAATTTTTGATGAACGCGTAAAAAAACGATTGATAATCTATCTTCATTTTTGGAAAAAATGCAAAGGGGGGAAAGAGAATCGACGAAGTTCGCGACAAAACTCACGACAAGATTGGTATTTAGAGCAACATTTATTTACCGGCGTCCGCCGCTCTTTCCGCTTCCACTGCTGCCACCGCTTTTTTCTCCTCTTCCGGAACTTCCGCCGCCTGAGCTTTTACCGCCGTCCCCTCGGCCGCTTGGGCGGATTTCGCCACCGCCGCTTCGTCCTGAGCTGGAACGCACTTCTCCGGTTGAAGAACGGAAGCTTCTCGACATTGTGGAACCGCGTTCCCTGGACTGCATATCCCTGTTTAGACTTGAGAAATTCGAAGGAGTTATGCTTCTCTGTGTCCTTTGGGGGGCAACTGCAGAAGAGGAACTGGAGCCCCTTCCCGAACTGCCAGACCTGTCAATATCCCGTGTTGAAGGGGTCGCACCTGTCTGCGTCCTCTGGGGGATAACTGCAGTAGAGGAACCGGAACCTCGGCCCGAACTGCCAGACCTGTCAATGTCCCGGGTTGAAGGGGTTGCACCTGTC
>JBAZRS010000265.1:0-7304 GCA_041662825.1 Victivallales bacterium
CCCAAGGCTTGTCAAGTTCGATCTTCAAATCTTCGTGCGACTTCATAAGCCGCATCTGGCCTGCGCCCAGGCCATTGGTGATGTACAGGTGATTCAATCCCATCTGCTCCACGTATTTCCAATTGGGCTTGGTTTCCAAGGTTACCGTGGTTCCGGCCACCGAGGCTATTTTCACAGGTTCCCTCTGTCCGCCGTCCGTGGTGAACGCCTCGGAATCGTGCGTTGACATCCTGCCCACCTTGTTGCGGGCGAAATACCAATACTCGCCACTCTCGCCTGTGCCCCTCGCCATCGGCCCGCCCTCTATTTCATTGTCTTCAAAAATCAGCCTGTCGCCGCCAATTGGCCAGGCGCAGCCCGTACCTATGGAAAAGCGGTTATTGCGCACTAAACTGTCACGCACCCCGATGCTGAAGGGGCTGAATGAGGAGAAAACATCGCAGTCGGTCAACTGGACATTCTCCCCATAGACAAGAATGGCATAGGATTTGGCGCGAATGGGCCAGGTCCGGTTTATGAAATTGCCGCCGTCGTGTTCTCCGTGAATGGATATGTGCTGGAAGGCGTTAAGATCGATATTCAGGCGGCGCAGATAAATGTTTCCCTCCCCGTCCTTTTTGTTTTCGCCTGAAACAATTCCGCAATCGTGGTTTGCGGCCATTATGCTCAGATCCTCGATCCCGAATGAATTGCTCCCGCGGATCAGCGCCGGCAACGGTTCGCCCCGGTCAGGCCAGTATATCTGCGTCATGTCCTTTCCCGCTCCCTTGAGCAGGACATGGCGCGGAATCTCCAGCGTCCGCTGCAGCAGATAGCGTCCCCTCGGGAAATATACGGTTCCGCCTCCGTTCTTGCCCGCCGCATCCAGGGCCTTCTGCACCGCCAGAGAATCATCGTAGCCGGAGTTGGGATGCGCCCCGTATCTGGTCACATCGAAAATCTCATTCTTCAATGGGAACTGATGCGGTGCGACCCGCATGCTTCCGGCTTTTCTCCAGCCTGCGGCCCCGCCATGCCCGTTGTGCACCCACAGTTCGTATTCGCCCGAAGCCAGGCTTTTCGGCAGTTCCAGGTTCAGAGACCAGCATTCCTGTTTCACCGGCGTCAGCATCAGAGCCGTTTTGCCTCCCTGGCGCAAAGCCACCGCAGCCTTCTTCTCGAAACTCAGGCAGTTGCCGAAAATCCGTAGCCAGCCGCCAGGAGACGCCTCGGCGCCCCAGTCGCCCTGCATCCACCACGGCGAAGGCGAATTCAACACACTGGGTGCGGAGATTTCCCCGTCGGCCTGCACGCGCAGCGCAAGCAGCCCCATCGGCACATCCGACGGCCAGACGACCTTCATCGAGGTAGCCGACGCCTGCAAAGGTATCAGATCCCGCCCGCCTGCACTGGGAGTTCCGGCGACCTGCGGATCCCCCGGTTTCCCATCCGGGATGACGACGATCGTGGCACGCGCGTTGCTGTTCCATCCGCTGCCTTCGATCAGAACAGTCTCACCCGGCTTCACAGGATCCGAGTGCCAGAAAACCACGGGAGCCGCCTTGACGGCGACGGATGAGAGGAAAAAGGCAAAAAAGGCGATTAAAAGTTTAGTCTTTGAAAGTTGATTTCTTGGATTATTTTCCATTAAAAGTTTTCCTTTCGAGTTACGGTTCTTGGTCGCCTAATTTAACGTTAATGAATTTCAAAGTTTATGTCCATCACAATTCCCAAACTTCATCTTTTGCGAATTGCGAAATTCGCACATGGAGTGCGGTACCTTGGTACCGCCTTTCTTCTGACAAGCTTGCTTGTCAGTTATACGAGGAGCAAGCTCCTCTGAACAAGGCTGTAACAAGTTACAGCACTCCAAGGTCAGGCCGAAGCGCCTGACGTAAATTTGGAGCCTGGAATTTAAGAGTTGCGGACTCCCAGTCGCCTAACTCGATTATCTGTCAAATTTCATCCAGTCATCCGACAATCCACTAATCCATATCATGGGAATAACGTTCCGCCCAGTAGGTCTCCGCCCGTTGACGCAGTTCGCGGATCATCGCCCTGTTAAGTTTATGCGGCTTCGTGAAATATGAATACAGCATTCGGGGATGATCTGCATACAGGTCCAAGTGCCTCTTCACGACAGTCCAGGCCCCGTCCAATCCGGGAGGCAACTCTTCGAAGACCATTAACACCACGGGACGTTCCCCGATCCGTACCAGCGCCTCCTCCACCGGCATGAAAGACGCGCAGACACCTTCCATCCAGCCGGCTTCGATCTGCGCCACGGGAAGATTTTTCAGCGTGACTTCGAAAACGTGCCGGCCGGTGCAGGGATGGACTTCCAGACGGGGGAAGACGGACGCCACTCGCAAATCGTATGGCAGGATGAATTCTTCGTAGAACTCTGGCGAGACAAGATTGACCGAGCATTCACGCAGGCGTGGAATGCGGTCTGATGGGTTTTCGTATTCCTTGCCGATCCATCCGAGCAGGGTTTGTACGGCTTCGATCCAGACACCGGTCACACGATCCATGAAACGATGGTATGTATCGGGATCGGTCAATGCGCCATAGAACACCTCTTCACCCGCCAGCATGTGCGCCACATTGAACGGCCCCTGAATGTCCGGCAGGCCGATGGGCACGCCAGCCGGAACGTGGTGGCGGATCAGTTCGATGCGTGCGCGCATCTCGGGCATAAGTCCCGCATTCGGGACATCGGGATGCGGCGCCTTCAGCAGTTCGTCCATGCTGAGGGTGAAGGCGGGCGCATTATTCAACTCGGGGTTAAGCGGGATCCCGAAGAGCGTCGCGAACGTCCCTGTCCCGCGCCCTCCGGCTCCGAATCCGATTCCCGCGGGATTGCCCTGGTGCAGCGGCCGCAATCCGTTCAGCACGTCGCGGGCGAGATCAGCCGCCGGCGAAGGCGGCATCTGCAAATCGGGTATGACAGGGTCCAGTTGGAATTCTTCCGGCAGAGGCGACGAATCACCGGAATTAATGTTGATCACAGGATAGCGGCGGCGGCGGCCCGCCAGCGCCGCTTCCTTTGCGGCACCCAGGTCACGGTCCGGATGCGCCTGAATCTGCTCTCTGGCAAATGCAAGAGCTTCTTCCATACTGCCTATGATTTTTAACTCTGACATATCCACTTCCTTGTCTAAGCTTAAAAAAATCTCAAGAACATGCCTTGCGGCATTAATCCGCCTGAGGCGGATTAACTACAATCAATTTCTGGATTCGTTGGTAGTCAAGCCCGCAAGGGCTGTTCTTTTATTTTATGTATTCATTTATATTGTTGCGACTAGCGACCGCCTAATTCCATTTTAAGGAATTTCAAAACGCATCAAATAATACCAAGACACGCTAAAGCTTACCTGCCTTTGGCAGCGCCGTAGGCGACCAGGGCCGTGAACTCCAACTAAAAAATATCCCCGCCGGCAAAATATCCTTTTTTAACAATCATCTTGTTAAAGAAAAAGCGTGTCCGGCGGGCGCAAGTCTTTCCCGAGCTTGTTGAATCCGCCGAGATCGTGAAAGCCGGGCCGGTACTCAGGCTTGCCTTCGACCTCGATCTCAATGACAGTAGTCAGAGGATCCGGCGCGGTCTCCGGCAGCCCGTACATGAATATCTGGTCGGGAGTCTGGCGGAATTTGATTTCCCCCCCGTTCATGAATCTCACCGATTTCACCTTGTTCTGTATCTGGCTTGCTATGATTTCCGATCCGGGCCAGCGGTAGACATGGAAATAGAGGATGTTGTCCCGCATTGTGTACATTCCGACAAGGTTGTTGCGGAACCTGACCGGGTCCGTGACATTGAAAATCGAGTCCCCGTATTTTTTCAGCCAGGCGCCGACCTGTTCGAAGATATTGCGCGCCTCCGCCGGGATTGATCCGTCGGGTTTCGGGCCGATGTTCAGCAGGAGATTGCCGCAGCCCGCGGCGACCTGCCGGAGCATGTCGACGGCTTCGCGCGGTGTACGCCATCCGTCCAGCGGCATATGGCCCCAGCTTAAGATCTGTGTTGTCATGCAGGCTTCCCACATGCGGTCCTCGGCGACTATGTGCTGTTCCGGCGTGCCGAAGTCACCCGGGGTCTGGTTGCGGTTGTTGTAGATGATGTCGGGCTGGAGCTTCAACACCATCCGGTTCATCTTCTCGGACTCCCATTCCTCTGCTGTGAGCGGATAGGGGACGTCGTACCATAGGATGTCGATCTTCCCGTAGTTTGTCAACAGCTCCCGGATGAGGCCGTGCGTGTATTCGATGAACCTTTTACGCGCATCACCGTCCCATTTCGAGCGGATGCCGTCAGGATGATTCCAGTCCAGCAGCGAGTAATAGAGTCCGACCTTCAAACCGTATTCCCGGCACGCTTCGACATATTCCGCAACGAGATCGCGTCCCGGACCTTTCTTGGTCGCGCAGAAATCGGTCAATGCGGAATCCCAGAGGCAGAAGCCCTCGTGGTGCTTCGTGGTCATCACCATGTATTTGCAGCCTGATTCGGCGGCCAGTTTCGCCCACTTCCTCGGTGCGCCCATCTCAGGGTGCCAGAGGTCTGCGATCTTCGCATAGTCGCTGGTCGTCCAGCGCTCATGCTCCCTTACCCACTCGTGCCTTCCTATAATACTGTAGAGGCCCCAGTGGATGAACATTCCGAAACGCGCCTTCCTGAACCATTCGAGTCTCCGACTGCGTTCCAGGCTTTCCGCCGATTGATTGTTTTCCATATATATTTCTTTCCGCTAATATTTACGGGTTTCTGGAATTTTCCCTCAATTTGCAGGCTGTTCTGCGGACATGGATGCTGATACAGGAAAATATATCATTCCGGTTCAGTATCCAAACAGCCATGGTTTATTGGGTGCGGTTGAATTGGAGGTGCTTTTGTAGCGGATCATGGGCGGGTAGCCTACGGCTTCGGCATGGCCGTCCAGGAAAACCATGTTCACCAACCCCCAGGTTCCCCCGGGATGCCTCCTGTATGGCAGCATGCCTGTGCCATCACCGTCGGCGGCAAACGGGGGTTCGATGTGGAACCAGATGTTCCGCACATACATGGCGTTGACATTTGTGGTGTCCATCACATATATTGTCTTGTCCGGGGTCTTCATGGCGCGCATCGGGTAAATGTCGGGCCCGGATCCTCCGTCATTTACGGCAATGCTGTTGTTGACGGAATATCCCCAAGGCTGGTTCACATATGGGACATTCATCTCGCCACAGTTGAATGTCTTGTACTGCTCCCCAAAAAGCGCGCCTGTGCCAGGTGTCCCGTAAAGTGCCAGTTGGTTCCACCATCTTATGTTGGCGGTCCCCCACTTCACGTTTGCCGGGGCGTATCCGAAGTCGCTTTCGTATAGCTGCATGTTAATACCGAGCTGGTGCAGGTTGCTGGTGCAGAGCGTCAGTCTCCCCATCGCCTTGGCCTTTGAAAGGGCCGGCATGAGCATTGACGCCAGAATTCCGATTATCGCAATCACCACAAGCAATTCTATTAAAGTGAATTTTTTGCAGGCAAAAAATTTACAAGCCGGATTCCGTGGGTTCAATGACTGTGTCCTCCCGTAACTTCCGTTCTTCCTTTCCGCGAGTTCCATGATAATCCCTCCGCAATTTTATATTGAGTTAAATGACATTATATGCCCAACATTGCCCTTTATGTGTTTCAATTATACGACATTCGGGCGGCGATGTCAAGACCCTGTCTGCATTATTTTAATTTATTTTGCAAATGCGTCTTGACCGCCGGGAGCTTTGTGCGTATAATAAGGCAATGTTGGGCAATGATGCTGGAGCTATGGATAATTTGGATTTACGGATTACTGGTTAGGTGTACGTGAAGATAGTTTTTTTAGGAAGAATAATGGAATTTCAAGACACAGACAGGAATGTCTGTGTTACTTTAAGGCTAAGGAATTTCAAAGTTTATGAACAGTTATTTGCTAAACTCTGAGATTCATCTTCTGCGAATTGCGAAATTCGCACTTGGAGTGCGGCAATTTATTGCCGCCTTTAACTGCGGAATTTATTCCGCCCCAGAAGTAAGGTAATTCCGCGAAATTAATTTCGCGAAACAAGGCGGTAACAAGTTCCCGCACTCCAAGGATGCTTCGCATCAAGAAAAAAAGTTGCGGCGCTCTTGCCCCGTCGAATGACTGGGTTGGCCGCCTAATTTAACTTAAATATATATGAACTTCAGGAAGGGGTAATGTGAAAGCTCAATTGAAGATAGGCATAGTCGGGATGGGGAATGCCGGGATGATGCATGCCAACTCAATTATCGGCGGGGCGATTCCGAATGCGTTTCTTTCCGCAGTCTGTGACGGCGGGAAAAGGCTAGAGTCTCTGGTCGGGAAACTGCCCGAGTCCGCCCGTTTCTTTGAAAATTACGACGAGATGCTCGCATCGGACGCCTGTGATGTCGTAATAGTCGCCACACCGCATTTCCAGCATCCGGAGCTGAGCATGAAGGCCCTCAAGTCGGGACTGAATGTGTTCTGCGAAAAACCCGCCGGAGTGTCTGTGGGGCCGGTCCGTGAAATGAACGCCGTCGCCGCCGCATCCGGAAAAGTTTTTGCAATGCATTTCAACAGGCGTCTGGAGCCGGTGTTCAGGAAGCTACGCTCGCTTATACAGGGCGGAGAGGCCGGGCGGATTTTCCGGATCAACTGGACCGCGACGGACTGGTACCGCTCCGACAGCTATTTCAACTCGGCCGCCTGGAGGGGGACCTGGTCCGGCGAGGGCGGCGGAGTCCTGATAAACCAGTGCATCCACAACCTCGATATCTGGCAGCACCTCTTCGGCATGCCCGCCAGAATCAGATCTTTCAGCCGCTTCGGAAAGCACCATGACATAGAGGTCGAGGACGAGGTCACGGCATTCCTGGAGAACGCGGACGGCAGTTCAGGCGTGTTCATAGCCTCCACCGGGGAATCACCCGGGACAAACCGCCTTGAGATTGCATGCTCGCGCGGCAAGATTGTCCTGGAGGACAGGCAGATCAGATTCCACAGGACCTCTGTTCCTATCGATGAATTCAACAAAATGAACACCAAAGGCTTCGGGGAACCGGAGAACTGGATATGCGACATCCCTGTCACCGGTCAGGCGGACTTGTCGGGAGGCATGCTTCGGAATTTTGTGGATGCTGTCGTCGACGGGACTCCCCTTCTCGTGCGCGGCGAGGAGGGGCTTGCAAGCCTTGAAATTGCAAATGCGATACTGCTTTCAACGTGGACCGACGGCTGGGTGTCGCTTCCGGTCGATGCAGAGCTGTTCGAGACTGAACTCCAGAGGCGCATCGCCGGTTCCAA
>JBAZRS010000266.1:0-2828 GCA_041662825.1 Victivallales bacterium
CTCGCATTCCTGTATGTCTCCGGCCTTTGTCCCGGTCGCATGCGTGTTCACAAGGTCAATGTCCTCAGGCTTCAGCCCTGCCCTTTTTATCGCCCTCTCCATGCATTCGGCCTGCCTGTCCGGATTCGGCAGGACGAAATGCGTTCCGTCGGAATTCATGGAATACCCGGCAATTTCAGCGTAAATCTTTGCGCCTCTCCTTCTTGCATCTGAAAGCCTTTCAAGCACATACAGGCATCCCCCCTCCGAAACCACAATGCCGGTCCGGTCCTTGTCGAACGGCCTGCTGGCCTTGCACGGATCGGCATTGAAGGCGAGGGCCCCCTGGCTTTTAAAGCTCGCAAAAATCCCGAAGGTGTGGATGCTCTCCGAAACGCCTCCGGCAATGGCGACATCAACTTCTCCAAGCAGAAGCTGCTGCACTCCCTGAATAATCCCCGCATTCCCGGCCGCACAGGCGGCGCCAAGGCAGTAGTGCGGACCTGTTATCCCCATGTTCACTGTCACTTCCCCGGCCGGATTGTTGGCAACGGTCCTGGGATTGTGATAGTGGTTCCAGTACTTCACATCATACTTGAACTGGCTGATATTATGGATTTCATTTTCCGTTTCCACGTTGCCGTGCTCGGTAATCCCGACATATACGCCGGTCCTGCTCCGGTTTTCTTCCGTAATCCTGAGTCCGGCATCGGAAAACGCCTCGTTTGCGCAATAAATCGAGATCGAGCCGGCCCTGGTCCCTGTCCTCACATCCCTTTTATTCTGATATTTCAAGGCGTCAAAATTACATACGCCGGCATGCACTTCGCCTATATATCTGAGTTTAATGTTCTCTATATGCGACACCTTGTTCAGGAGATTCCCGCGAAACTCGGCAAGACTGTTGCCGTTGGGCGCAGTCAGCCCCACACCGGTAATCACTATTCTGTCTTCTGTCTTAGACACTCAAACCTCTCTTAATGAATTTGCTTATAAGTTGGCGATGTTCTATATTCTGCATAATTAAAGCGTTTATCGGAAAAATAATCTATAACCCGGATTAAAATTATACAATATGATTTTGGGAATGGGAACAGATATTGTTGAAATTTCAAGGATAAGGAGAATCCTAAGGAAAAATTCCGCCGAATTCCTTTCCAGGGTCTACACTGAAAAAGAACTCCGGGAATCCAGCTTGAAGAAGAATTCGGCCGAATACCTGGCCGGAAGATGGGCGGTGAAGGAGGCCCTCTCAAAAGCCCTGGGCTGCGGCATCGGGACCGACTGCAACTGGAAGGACATTAGCACCACAAATAATTCAAAGGGCGCACCAAAGGTGCATCTCTCCGGAACAGCCTCGAAAACTGCAAAGGCAAAAGGCTCCGGAAAAATCCATGTCTCGATAAGCCATGAAAA
Organism: Victivallales bacterium; assembly: GCA_041662825.1. GTDB lineage: Bacteria > Verrucomicrobiota > Lentisphaeria > Victivallales > GWF2-50-93 > GWF2-50-93. The sequence goes on from JBAZRS010000266.1 coordinate 1,396, forward strand.
ACATTACGCCTGTTCAACCGTAATATTGGAGAAATGAATGAAAATTGTCTCCTCCATGCAGATGCGCGAGCTTGACAAACTCACCATAAAATCCGGTGTTCCGGGAGAGATACTCATGGAAAGGGCGGGAACCGGCGCAGGCGAATGCATCCTGGAATTCATATCCACCCTACACCCGGCCCACGCGAAAAGATTCATCGTCCTCGCAGGAAAGGGAAATAACGGCGGAGACGCCTATGTCGTCGCAAGATTCCTCTCACAGAGAACTCCGATTCCCGTAAAAGTGCTTTCCATATGCGGCATGGACGAACTTGCCGGCGATGCGAAACTGAACGCAGAAAAACTTCCCGAAAATGTCCCCTGCGAATTCCGCAAAAATCTGACGGCCGGGGATTTTCAGCCCGGAGACATAATCATTGACGGCCTCCTCGGAACCGGAATCAGCGGCGTATTGCGCCCCCCGTATGACAATTGGATAGAAATCGTGAATTCCCGAAATCTCCCCGTACTCTCACTGGATGTTCCGTCCGGACTCAACGGCGATGACGGCTCAATCGCCGGTTTCGCCGTAAAAGCCGACCTCACAATAACAATAGGCCTCCCCAAAAAGGGGATGATCACCGGCAACGGCCCTTCCCTCTGCGGAAAAGTACGCTGCGTTGACATCGGCATTCCCCAGTTTTTAATTGACAAAATCGGCTCCGGCATGGAAATGATCTTCGATTCAGACGTGCGGAACTTTCTCGGACGACTCGACATGAACTCGCACAAAGGTTCAAACGGGCATGTCCTTGTAGTAGGCGGAAGCCGGAAATACAGCGGGGCGCCCTTTCTTTCCGCCGAAGCCGCAATCCGCAGCGGCGCAGGTCTCGTCACCGTCGCCATCCCGGAAAACATCCAGCCAGTCCAAAGAATGCTGTCCCTGATCGTCAGGAAAATCCCCGACGAGGGCACAGGCTATTTTTCATCCTCCTCAGTCCCGGAACTGACAAAGCTCATCGAAAAGTCAGATACCGTGGTGATGGGCCCGGGAATAGGCGATGATCCTTCCGTGAAGAAAATGATGCTTGCCCTCAGCGATTTTGACAAGCCGGCAGTTTTTGACGCCGAGGCGCTCAATGTCATTTCCCAGATTCCGGACATCCTCCTCAAAAGGAAAAATCCCTCTGTGCTCACACCACACCCGGGTGAAATGAAAAGACTGCTCAAAGGATTCGGACTTGAACAGCTTCTGGAAGCGGAACGTCCCGCACAGGCTATCGGGCTTGCGGAAAAAACCAATGCCGTCATCGTTTTGAAGGGGAACAGGACGCTGATTGCGGCAAAAGGGAAACCGTTGTCCGTAAACAGCAGCGGCTCCCCTGCCCTCGCAACCGCCGGCACCGGAGACGTGCTTTCCGGCATGATCGGATCCTTTATCGCGCAGGGGCTGA
>JBAZRS010000266.1:2838-7303 GCA_041662825.1 Victivallales bacterium
TGACACCGTATGACGCTTCGGTTTGCGCAGTATTTATACACGGACTCGCCGGTGAAAACGGGAAATTCGGCATGAGAGGTCTCACAGCAGACGACCTGATAGGACTTATCCCCGAGACGATGAAAAAGATTTCACCTTTCGCATGACCGCATCCGCAGCCTTCCTGCTTGCGTCTTCGCTTCCCGGTGACAGTGAATTCACGACAAACTCCATGTCCTTCTCCACCTCGGCACGCCTGGAACCTCCGGGCAAAATCCTTTCCAGGGCGGCAGAAAGCGTCACGGCATTCACATCCTCCTGGAGGAATTCCTCGAAGATCCTCTTCCTGGCTATAAGGTTCACCATCGTGAAGAAAGGTATTTTGACAAGCATTCTTCCGATCCAGTACGTTATCGGATTCAGCCTGTAGACAACCACGAGCGGAAGTCCGGCAATGGCGGATTCAACAGTTATCGTACCCGAAGCGGCAAGCCCCGTCGAAGCCTCCTGCAGGAACCGCGATGTCTCCCCGCAGAAAATCCCGACTTCCGGCAGTGCCTCACCTTTGCGAACCTCGCAGAATTTACTGTGGATTTCCTTGACCCTGTCATAAATCGCCTGCCTCGGTGCGGCAACGGCAAATCTCAGTCCCGGATGCTTCCTGTGAAGCGCGACAGCCGTCTCCAGCATCGGGATGAAAAGGCGGTTTATCTCGTTGAACCTGCTGCCGGGCAGTAGAAGTATCAGGTTCGGATCCCTGCTGGTCCCAGGACTTTTCCGCGCATGGACTATGTTAACAAGGGGATGCCCGACAAACTCCGTGTCGAGCGAGGTGTTTTTGTAGGTTTCAGGCTCGAACGGGAAAATCACAAGCATTTTGGAACAGTATTTCGCCAGCTTCGGGATCCTCGCCTTGCCCCATGCCCAGACCTGCGGGCTGATATACCAGATCACCGGTATCTTGTTATTGTACATCTGCTTGGCAAAACGCAGGTTGAACCCGGGATAATCTATGAGGATCACCGCATCCGGACGCTCTTTTACCGCGCGGTTTTTAAGGTTCTGGAATATGCGGACAAATGTCCCGATGCTTCCAAGCACCTCAATCAGGCCGACGACTCCGAGTTCCGTGGAATCGACCATTATCTCAACACCGGCATCACGCATCAGGTGCCCGCCCATCCCCGCAATGCGGAGTTTTTCCGGCAGAAGCATTTTCCTCAGCTCCGTTGCGAGTTTCGCACCGTAAATGTCGCCTGACGCCTCGCCGGCGAATATCCAGATCAAATATGTATCTTTCATTACGCTCTTTTCTCTTAGTAAGGCAGGCTTTCCAGCCTGTTATTCCCATACTCTTCTGTTTTGAGTAAGACAGGCTTTCCAGCCTGTCATTCCCATTTATCATAAGTTTTGCAATTACCACAGCACATATTATAGTTTACTCCTCCTGAAATAAAACTGAACTTCTGGAAATTAACACAGGATGCAATTATGAATGAAAGCAATGTTCCACCCAGGAAGAACTTCACCAGGATTGAAGCAGATCTAACCCCCGACATAAAATCCGCGCTCAAACGCTACTTGGAAATCCAGCGCCAGGATCACGAACTGCAGGAGGAGAAAGCCCTTCTGCAGAAAGTTTTAACCGGGCATCTTTCCAAATTCACCGAGGGCTTCTGGTTCCCCGAAGTGGACGGGACGGAACTGAAAGTCAGATTTGCACGTGACACCGAAATAGAATACGACGAGAATCTTCTCCGCTCCAGGCTCGGCGAGAAATACAGATGCCTGCTAAAGCCGGATCTGCGCAAAATCCGCCAGCACCTTCCCGAACTTGAGGAAATATTGTCACCTGTTCTGGACAAGGTGGGGACACCTGACAGGGACAAAGTCAAAGCCGCCATCGACAGCGGTGCTGTCGGCCGGGAAGCCTTCTCCGGCGCCTTCCGGAAAGAGACAAAGACACGCCTTGCCGTCATGAAGTTCCAGCCCGAAGGGACATGACCCATTAGCGTTTCACTAAGATTTCTGATTAAATTTGGCGGCCAGGGGCCACAACTTTTACGGAACGCCACCAACTTGGTGGCTCTTAAGGTTCCGGCTTCCGCCGTCGCTGGGATGCTATGGCGGACACAGAAAGCCGGTACTCCCAGCGCCTTAACTTTACAATCAGGCGTCAATTTCACTGAAAAAGCACTTGGCCTGCCCCCATAGATCAAAGAGCGACGGAGGGAGTCCCGCCTTTCATGTCCGCCGTAGCCTCTTAGCGAAGGGTGGAAGGCGGAATCTTTCAAACTTTGAAATTCCTATCCGATTCTTTACAAACCAGGTTTTGGGTGTATTGTATAAACAACCGGGAGGCTCCGCAACTGACGAGGTGACGCTTATGAGAAAAACATTTGTCGCATTACTTATTGTCTATGCCGCTTTTATTCCGCTTCCAAAACTTGAGGCTGGTTGAGCTGCCAAAAGCAAGGGATCCGTGGGATCCTCGCCAACGAAGACATCTTCCACCAGTTCCAATACGGCCAAACGCCCTTCTATTTTTTCAGCCGACAGCAGTTCCTCGTCATTCGGCTCGGGAAAATCCGGTGGCATATTCGACTCCGCGTCAACAATAAAGAAAACGCCCGTGCCTGCAAAAACCGTTACCCCTGCCCAGCCTGCGGATTCCGGCACGGCGGCAAAAGAGGCGAACGGCGCCCTCACACCAATACCGGACACCGGATCCCGCCAGTCCAGCAGAAACATTTACAATACCGAACTGGACTTCTCCAAGGAAAAGCTCTACGAACTTCAGAATATGTCCGAAAAGCTTTTTGCGCCGCTAAAAGAAGGCGGGATAATAACGGTTGAGACAAGGCGGAAAGCCTACACCGGCGCCTTCGGCGGAATGGTCGGGGGAAAACTGAAAGTCGGACAGGATTTCGTCCCCACCGTTGACTTGTCCCCGGACATCATTGACAGGGCCAACCCGGATTTAATGCTGAAGAAGCAGCAGGATTTCTTAAAGGACAACTACTACATCCCCAAAAGGGAATCTGAAATGAAGCTTGTTGTTTCTAAAAAGGAATCCGCCCAGGAACAGGCCAAGTAAAAATAATTCAACACTGCGGAGGTAATTTCATAATTGCCGAAGGTAGGGCAGTTTCGCCGAAACCGCCTCCTCAAAACGGACGGCTCACCGAGCCGTCCCTACCTAAAATTCGCCAATTTTGAAATTGGCTCTGTGCTTTGAATTTATTCAACAATGACCGTCCACTGCTTCGGCTGCGAAGTCCGCATTGAATCGACATGCCCGTCGCCGAAAAGCGCGTTGAATCCCCCGGAGTGATGGTCTCCTACGTCCCTGCGCTCCACCCCCGTCTCTATCGGGAGCATGCCGTGATCGGTCTCAAGATAATGGACAATCATCGTGGCATCCATACTGGTGAACGTAAATCCCGGCTTCCTCCTCAATACATCGGCTATGCATATCTTGTCGCTCAGATCGCTCACCTTCTTCAGATTCACTGGATTCGTTGAACCGAATCCCCAGCCAGCAGTCCTCGACGGAACCGATCCTATGTCGGCCCCTCCCCAAGAACCATTGTTTATGACATTCATCGTATACGATCCGACCTTTACGTGTTTCTGGAAAATATCATTTCCGCCATAAGGGTCAAAACACTCTTCGTCACACATGGAGGGGCATTTTGCAGTTTCGCTGACAATTGCCGAATTGTTGTACAGATAGTCAAACCAGCTGTAGAATTTATTCTCACCTCCGATCAGAACTTCAAATAAGCACGGAATAGCATATCCGTTGTTTTCATCAGGGTAGTAAGCGATAGCAGTTCCAATCTGCTTCAAATTATTCCTGCAGGCTGCCCCCCTTGCCTTCTCTTTCGCTATGGCAAGCACTGGAAGCAGGAGAATCAGCAGCAAGGCGATAATCGAGATTACCAGCAGCATTTCAATAAGCGTAAAGCGACTGCATCTGCCAGCTTTAAAATTTCTGCTTTTATCCTTCTCATCTTCCATGCACTACATCTCTTTTATTTTATTTAGTCGTTGTATTATTTTTATTTTCTATATCTATTAGTCGCCATAAGCTGAACATCAAGTATCATTTTCAGCAATATTGGAATTAGGCGTATTTATTTATCTGATTTACCATTATTATTTTATATTAGGTTTATTTTCAATATGATACACCTTTATTTATTATCTTTTGTCGCTTGTAATTATTTATTTATTATTTAATATATTATTTTTCCATCAGCATACCGTCTTGATTTTCATACTGGGGGTTTTCTGTGATATTTGTTAGATTTCACATTGCTGCCTTGTTCTTGGCATGCATGTCATCAATTACTAATTACTCCATCTCTGCCGATTACAGCATGCCCGCCGGACTTATGAAATTAGAAATTCAGCCGGGAGAGGAAAGGCTCTCGTCAACTCCATTCGATGCATTCGATTCAAATCTGAACATCCTTCTTTC
>JBAZRS010000267.1:0-7297 GCA_041662825.1 Victivallales bacterium
TGTATTCCTTGGGGAACGCGATTCTGAACACAATCCCCTGCCTGAATTCATCGGGGCGAGACCCGATGACTTGGAGACTCTTATCGGGGCACTGGTCGAAGCTGACGGTGCCATGGCCGCGGACGGGCTTGACCCGGTGCTTCATGCCGCTTCAATAGCTTTCGGTTTTGTTTATATTCATCCTCTGGAAGACGGGAATGGAAGGTTGCACAGGTATCTGGTTCATCATGTTCTGGCGGAGAGGAAATTTTCTCCGCCCGGACTTGTTTTTCCGGTTTCCTCCTCAATGTTGAAATCCATAGACCGATACCGTGAGATCCTGCGGGACCACTCGCTCCCGCTTATGGATTTCATTGAATGGGAAACGACGGATAAAATGAATGTGAAAGTGCTGAACGACACGCGGGATCTCTACAGCGTTTTCGACTGTACCGAAGCATGTGAATTCCTTTATTCCTGCATCAGGGAGACCATTGAGAAAGATCTGCCCGAAGAGTTGCATTACTTGAAATGCCATGACCGGGCTCTGGCTGAAATCAATAAACTGGCGGATATCCCCGACAATATGGCGAAGAGCCTCATTCTGTTTGTTAGACAGAATAATGGGGTTCTCCCGAAAAAGCGAAGGCAGAAGGAATTTGCGGGACTGACAGATGATGAGGTCAATAAGATTGAACGTATCGTCTATAAAGCTTTTTCCGTATGAACGCGTTCGAGAATTTAACAATTGATAATTAACAATTGAAAATTGACAATTCCCCGATGTCCATTGTTAACTATCAATTTCCCCCTCCCTCATTTGAAAAATCTTCACAACAAACTCATATTAGTTCCTAAATAACACAATACTGTGATCGGGGGTGCATATTGAATCCGGAAATGAAATATCTTTCAGGAACGGCGCTGTTCAAGGAGCTTGGTGTTCATCCGGCTATAATCAGCGGCTGCCTCCAGCACCACGAGAAGGCTTCCTGGACAAGCTTCCACGACCTAAAAAACGATGCCCTTTCTCAAATTCCCTCCCGTGTCATCATTCCTAAGATCAAGCAAAAGGCTGCATAAGGAAGTGTTGAAAATAGTTTATCAGTGGAGTTGGAGAATAAAACAGACTGGTTAGGAAAATTTATAAGATAGAGGGTGGATTAAAGTCAATTGCGGGGGTGTGCCCCCGAATCGCCCCTCAATGAGTCCGGCAATTATTAAAAATGAGTGTATCAATTGTATAGAGTAAGGTAAGCACGAGGTCAATACGATAATAAAGGAGTAATGAAATAATGAGCAAAATGCCAACTTTCGATTCGCTAATGAACCCTTTGCTTAGCGCTCTCACTGCCCTTGGTGGTTCTGGATCAATTGAAGAAATATATGAAAAAGTTGTTCAGACTGAAAAATTGCCGGAAGATATTACTTCCATACTTCATGACAAAGAAAAAAGTAATTCAACAGAAGTTCAATATAGGCTTGCTTGGGCAAGAACATATTTAAAAAAATATGGATTATTGGAAAACTCCATTAGAGGAATATGGGCACTCACAAGCAAAGCTAAAGGTCTAGAAAATATAAACTCACAGGAAATAGTAAAAACTGTGAGAGAAATGGACAGAAATGATAAACTTGTTGATAAACGAGGAAATAAAAAAGTAGTAGACATAAATCAAGAAGAATCCCCGGACGAAGCACAGGAATGGCGCAACAAATTACATCATATTCTAACCAAAAACCTTAATCCACAGGCATTTGAGCGTCTCATTCAACGCCTGCTTCGTGAATCAGGATTTGTCCAAGTCGAAGTCACAGGTCGTACAGGAGATGGTGGCATAGATGGAAAGGGAATAGCAAAAATTCATGGTTTTATGAGTTTCCATGTCATATTTCAATGCAAGAAATATCAAGGTTCCGTAGGTTCAGGCGAAATCCGTGATTTCAGGGGTGCAATGGTCGGCAGATCCGATAAAGGATTATTTATTACAACAGGCACATTTTCTCCCGCTGCAATCAAAGAAGCCACACGCGATGGCGCTCCTCCAATCGATTTAGTGGACGGAGAGCAACTTGCTGAAAAACTAAAAGAATTTAAACTTGGCGTTACAACAGAATTAGTAGAAAATGTATCTGTGAATGAAAAATGGTTTTCTGAAATTTAACCTGCTAACTGTTTTTATTGCGGGGGAAGACACGGTGTCAAAGTCTTTCTATGAACTACAAGTTTGTTTTTGAATTAGAAATAACAGGCTGAAGGCCTGTCTTACTTTAGGATAGGAATGCCTCTTCAACTACATTTTCTGGGATGGGATGAACCTCTGGTGACGCTTGCCATGGAGAGGTTGATGGCTGGGTGGACAGAGGGTGTGCCGGACTTGGACAGGACACTCATTGTCACGCCTACTCGGCAGTCGGGGAGACGGTTGGGGGAGTCGCTGGTGAAATATGCGGCTGAACGGGATTCCGGAATTTTTCCACCTCGGATTGCCACACCTGATTTTTTCCTTAGAAACCGAGATCCGAAAATTAAAGTCGCTTCCGATTTTGAAATGATTTCCGCCTGGATTGATGTCCTGTCGGGATGCAGGCCGGAAAAACTGTCAGCGCTTAAGATTTCGAAGAGGAAAGATGCGCGATGGGCGATGGGGCTTGCCGGGAAATTCTGCGAACTTCGCAATCTTCTTGCAGAGAGCGGATATGTAATCGGAGACATGCCGAAACTGGGACTGGAAGCCGGACTCCAGGAGATTGAGAGATGGAAGGCGCTGGCGGAACTTGAGTCGGCATATCTGAAGAAACTTGGAAGACTCGGCATAAAAGATGCGAATCTCGCAGAGATCGAATCGGATACGTTTTCAGCCGAGATGGAAGAATATGACAGAATCATTTTGATCGGTGTATGCGACCCGATGCCGCTTGCGATAAAGAAAATAGCTTCGCTATGTGGAAGTTCCACAAAGAAACTAGAGAGAGCCGACCAGACGGTCAGCGTTCCCGGGGAAGATAAGAGCAAGAATGTCGAGGTTTGGGTTTACGCTCCTGAAGAGATGAGCGGGAAATTTGACGGGTGGGGCTGTCCGATTCCTGAGAAATGGGAGAAAGCGGAAATCAATTTCGGGGGAAGTGATATCGAGCGGAGTTCTCTTGAAGAGGGGAAGTGCCGAGACAATAAGAAAGCGGGAGTCTGCTCGAAAAGGCATATGGAAACACCCCTTGCGGGGTTAACTACAAACAAGGAAAATGAGTTCGATGTGGATTCGTTGGTAGTCAAGCTCGCAAGAGCTGTTCAAGATGAAGAGGGGAAGCATAAAGACAATTGCGAAGACCGTATCCGGCTTGCGGGCAATCCCGAGGCGCAGGCGGACGAGATAATAAGAATCCTGCATGAGCAGAAAAAGACTTTCTCTTCGAACGATGCTGCTGTTTCTGTCCTCAATGAGAATATTTTCCCGTATGTCGAAAAGGCGTTTTCAGATGTCGGAGTGAAAACCTACAATCCCGGCGGTGATTCTGTCGCGACTACTCCTGTTTTCAATCTTATCATGACTTTTGCGAATCTCGCAGAGAAGGAGAATTATGAATCCTTCTCCGCATTCATCCGCAATCCGGACTTCCTGAAATATCTAGCTTCCGAAAACAGCGATTTTGTTCCGCTTAATCTTCTGAAGGAACTGGACGAATACCATAACGAACACCTGCCGGAACGGCTTGACGATTTTTTTCGGAGCGAAAAAAATGAACTCAAGATTGCGGTCAATGCAGTTGTCACGCTGATCCGGCGCTTCAAGGAAACACCGTTCACGGAATTCATGCGAGGTTTTCTCTCCGAGATATACCGGACGCGGGAAATCAAAAACTCTGATGAAGACCGTCAGATGTTTTTAAGTTCGGCAGAACTTGTAAGCGACATGATTTCGAAACTTGAGGAGTCTACAACCGATTCGTTCGGCCTCTGCGCCAGTGATAAGCTTAGGCTTTTCATGTCACTCCTGAAGAAGGGTAAGATTTACCCGCAGCATGATGCGGACGCGCTGGCGCTCCAGGGTTGGCTTGAACTCCCCTGGGAGAGTGCGGAAACTCTTGTCATCGCAGGGATGAATGAGGGATATGTTCCCGATTCAGTTGTCGGGGATGTTTTCCTCCCGGATCTGCCGCGTGAAAAGCTCGGATTGAAAAGCAACAGGCGTCGTTTCGCGCGTGACATTTATCTCATGACCTCCATCATCGAATCAAGGAAGAACGGGAAGCTTTTCTGCATTGCCGGGAAGACGGATGTTTCAGGAGATCCGTTGAAACCTTCACGGCTGTTTTTCCTCTGTCCGTCGGAGACGCTTGTTGAGAGGGTTGACAAACTTTTCGGAACGCCGACAGACAAGAAGCAGAAGCCGCTTGCCCGGACACTCCTCTGGAAACTGAATCCTAAAAAGGAGAAGGCGCCGGAGGCGCTTTCCGTCACCGACTTTAAAAATTATCTGAACTGTCCGTTCCGTTTCTACCTGAAGAAGGTATTGAAGATGGAGGAGGTTGACGACAGGAAGACCGAGATGGACCAGATGGATTTCGGAAACTTCTGTCACCGTGCGCTGGACAATTTCTGCAAGGATGAGAATCTGAGGAAAAGCCGCAATGCCGAGGAAATAAAAGAGTTCCTGCACCTGGAGTCGGAACGGCTTGTCAAAGCGCAGTTCGGGAGCAGTCTGCCGCTTTCCCTGCTGATACAGCTTGAGAGTGTGAAGCAGCGTCTTGCGAAGTTCGCAGAAATCCAGGCACTGCAGAGTTCTGCAGGCTGGGAGATACTGCATACGGAATACAAGCTTGGAGACGGCAAGGGGGTCAATCTTGACGGAATGACGGTGAAAGGGAAGATTGACAGGATTGACAGGCATGCCGACGGAACCGTCAGGATACTCGATTACAAGACGAGTGACAAGGCCGAGTCACCGGAGAATACACATGTGAAGTATGCAAGGGAAGATGCGGGACTGGCTGAATACGCAGTTTTTGAAAAGGGCGGGAAACTGAAGAGCTGGGTTGATTTGCAGTTGCCGCTTTATCAGTTGCTTCTCGAGAAGGAAGGCAATTTCAGGGGCGGGAAGACCGTCTGCGGATACTTCAATCTTCCGAAGGCGGTGACGGACACGGGAATTGAGATCTGGGAAGGGATGGGGGATTCATATCTCAAAGACGCCGAGAAATGCGCTTCGGGCGTGATTGAAAGCATACGCAAGGGGATTTTCTGGCCTCCATCCGAAAACATCAGGTACGATGATTTTGAGAAGCTGTTTTTCGGAAGCCCGCTTGACGCGGTGGAGGAGATGAATTAGAAATTACGAATTAGAAATTACGAATTGCTGGGGGGCGGTAATCTGTAATCTGTAATCAGTGTCTTTAGTCGTGTGTTTTGTTGATGAGAAGACACAACTAAAGTTGTGAACTCCAACGGGTTTACTCGTCAATCAACGGTTGCTGTGATTTGATCGTTCTTTATGATTGCGTAGCAATCTTTGGAGTGCGAAACCCCTGTTTCGCTTTGTGTTTATCTTGAAAACATGGGGGCAATAGAGCAAAGCGGCGCAGGGGAGCCTCAGTCCAAAGTCAGGACAAAGCTCCTGACAAAAAGTCGATTAAGACCACAGGCGAGACGCCTGTATCACATTCTTTAACTGGATATGGATGAAGAAAATTTTTCCGTCCCGGAAAAATTAACAGGGAAACTACTTGTTTATATGAACACGAAGAGAGACATTGCGATGAGGATCAGGAACGAGGTGATCTCGGCTTCTGCGGGGACGGGCAAGACCTATCAGCTTGTCAACAGGTACCTGAAACTGCTTGCCGCAGGTGTGAAGCCGGAAACGATTGTCGCCATGACTTTCACCCGCAATGCTGCAGGGGAGATCTTCGACAGGATAATCAGCCGGATATCATTGATGATAAAAAAGCCCGAGGTGATGAAATCTCCGGAATTTATCGCATCCGGAATCCCGCAGATGACGGAGGAGGAACTGCAGAGCACTCTCAGGAGACTTCTCCTCAGCCTGCATCTTCTACCGATCGGGACGCTGGACAGTTTTTTTGTCAGGATAATAAAGACGTTTTCGTTCGAGTTCGGACTTTCCGGTGATTTTGAAATCATCGACGAGGCGCTTGTCGAGCAGGCGAAGCGGAAGGTTTTCAGGAGCATACTCTGGAACATAGAATATGCGGACAAGGAAGTAAGGGGTGAATTCGTAGAGGAGTTCAAGAAGGCGACTTTCGGGAAAGAGGAGAAGCGGCTGACGGAAATCCTGGACGGATTTGTCAAGGAATACCACTACAGATATCTCTGCGCCCCGGAGCCGGACAAGTGGGGGAAAGCGGATATGATCTGGCCCGACGGCTCGGAAGTCCTGAGTTGCAAGATAAATCCTGCCGAAGAATCGGACAAGCTCTTGGCCCTTCTTGAATCGAAGAAACTTTCCGACAAGCAGAGGGACAAGTTCAACGAGTTCATCGAGACCGCCAGGACGTTCAGGCCGGAATCTTATTTCGATTTCGATTCGGCATTCAACAAGAATCTTTTCAGGATTCTGCCGGAACTGGAGAAGGGCGGGGCGCAGCTGACTGTCGGTGCCAAAATCGATCTTACGGATGACGAATGCGAATGCCTGCTCAAGCTGGCGCGGCACATCATGAAATGCCAGATAAGCGCACAGCTCCACAAGACGGAAGGCATTTACGGCCTTATAAGAAGATACGAGGAGTTTTACAATCAGATGATCCGTCAGGGCGGCAAGCTGACATTTGCGGATATTCCGTTCATACTTTCCCCTGATGTTGGCATGGGGGAAAACCATTACGCCTTAAGCGAGATTTCATCCGGAGCGGAAGACAGGCTTTACATCGACTACCGCCTTGATTCAAGGTTTGATCACTGGCTGATAGATGAGTTCCAGGACACCAGCTATCCGCAGTGGAGGATCATCAATAACCTGATAGACGAGATTGTCCAGGATGATTCCGGCGGCAGGAGCTTCTTTTATGTGGGCGACATTAAACAGGCGATATACGGCTGGCGCGAAGGCGAGGCTAGCCTGTTCAATTCAATATATGATGTATACAGGGAATATACTGAAATCGAATTGAAACACCTCAGCAAATCATTCAGATCGAGCCGCGAGGTGATTGGAACTGTCAATGAGGTCTTCTCCAATCTGAACAGCATTGAGGAGCTTCCCCTGACTGTGAGGGCACGCTGGGCCTGGGAGGAACACAAGTCAAAGGAGAAAAACAAGGACGGCAGTCCTGCGTTCGGCGGATATGCATCCCTTCTCCA
>JBAZRS010000268.1:0-4575 GCA_041662825.1 Victivallales bacterium
TCCAATCACCTCTACAGATGATGCAGGCAATATCAACTCATATCCGTTGATGAGGCTCTCTGGGAAAAGCGGCAGCACAACGATTGCCTCCAGAGACATTGTGCTGCCTGTTTCGACAGAGATCAACTGTCGGGCCTGCCATGCTTCCGGTTCGGCCGGCAAGGCTCAGCCTTCAAATGGGTGGGTAAATCTTTCCGATGCAGAGAGGGATTTTCGTTTAAATGTTCTTCGTCTGCACGACGACCGGCATTTGGGCACACCTGCTTTTGCGACCGCCTTGGCCAACGGTAATTTAGATCCGGCGGGATTGTATGCCACTGTTGTCGTGAACAACAAGGCAATCCTATGCGCTAGCTGTCATCTCTCCGAAGCGTTGCCTGGAAGCGGACAGCCTGGAATTCCCCCTCTGACCAGTGTGATACACACACGGCATTCCATAGTTGCGGATCCGGCAAACGGACTTCTCCTTGATTCCGAAGACAACCGCACAAGCTGCTATTACTGTCATCCGGGGAAAGATACGAAATGCCTGCGCGGGGTCATGGGACGTTCTGTGGCCGCTAACGGGCAGCTAGCGATTCAATGTCAGAGCTGCCATGGTAAAATGAGCCTCGTGGGTTCGGCCACGCGCACAGGCTGGCTGGATGAGCCAACCTGCCAGGCCTGTCATACTGGCGATGCCATTGCCAACGCGGGACAAATTCGCTATGACACTGTATTTGCATTAGGCTCTGTGATGCGTACAACATCAAATCAGAGATTTGCAACGGTTCCAAATTCACCGTCAAACGGCCACTCCCTGTACAGGTTCTCAAGAGGTCACGGTGGATTGTACTGTCAGGCCTGCCACAATTCGACGCATGCCGAATTTCCGTCCATTGACGACAACGACAACATAATCTGCAAACAGCAACAGGGCTACATAGGTCCGATGGCCGAATGTCAGTCATGCCATGGCTCGACTCCGAACACAGTAAACGGAGGACCGCACGGTCTGCATCCTATGGGCCAAAGCTGGGTTAACAGCCATCATGACAATGCAGGCACATCATGCAGAATCTGCCATGGCACCGATTACAGGGGCACAGTTCTGTCACGGTCACGCACAGACCGCACTCTTAACGGTAAGGGAACAAAAGTGTTCTGGCGTGGATTCCAGATAGGCTGCTACAGTTGCCACAATGGGCCAAATAGCGACGACACAAATCCCAACTCTCCGGCAATGGTAAAGAATCTCACGGCATCGACAACTGTTGGTAAATCGGCTACCATTCCACTGCAGGCAAGCGATGCCAATAACAACGCCTTGACTCTCAGAGTGGTATCACAGCCATTACACGGTACGGCTGGTCTGAGCGGTGCAGTCATAACTTATTTCCCTGATTCCGGATATGCGGGTAATGACACCATAACTTATGCTGCATGGGATGGTTCGACAGACTCCAACTTGGGAACCATCAGTATAACAGTTGCCGGTGGCGGCACAGCATGCGCCTATACGATAACTCCTGCAAATGCAACTTTGGGAGCGGGCGCCAGCAGCGGAACAGTAGCGGTTGGCACCACGGCGGGATGCGCATGGACTGCCGCAAGTGACGTTCCGTGGCTCACCGTCACATCCGGAACTAGCGGTACTGGCCCGGGCATGGTAGCATATAATGCTACAGCCAACACCGGGACTGTGGTTCGTTCAGGTTCACTGACAATCGCAGGATTGAAATTTATAGTGAACCAGGGAACTTCAGGGATTGTGTGTTCCTATGCCATTACACCTACGAACACGTCTGTCAATGCCAGCGCACATACCGGAACACTCGCGGTTGGCACCACTCCAGGATGCTCATGGATGGCCATTCCAAACGTCCAGTGGATCACTGTAACGTCCGGAGCCGCCGGTACTGGTTCGGGTACGGTTACATATAGCATTGATGCCAATACTGGTATTGCTGCCCGTTCAGGAACACTGACGATTACCGGGCAGACATTCACGGTTAACCAGACAGCCAACATGCTTCCAGTGGCAAGACCTGCAGGGCCATACATCGGCACTGCCGGACTGGCTGTGACTTTCAATGGTTCAGCCTCCGCCGACAGTGATGGAACTATCGCCGCCTATTCGTGGAACTTCGGTGACTCATCTACGGGAATAGGTGTTGCTCCGACCCATTCATATGCGGCAACTGGGGTGTACACGGTAACACTGACTGTTACAGACAACCGTGGAGGAACCAATACCGCTACAACGACTCCAACCATCTCAGCATTTGCTGTCGCCCTCAAAAATGGCGTTGCCGTCACCGGTATCTCCGGAGATAAAAACTCATTAAAAACCTATAAAATAACGGTACCTTCCGACCAGACATTGCTAGAGATCAAGACAACAGGAGGGACAGGGGATTGCGATTTGGACTTGGTAGATCCCCATGGCGTCACAGTCAAACGGCTAATAAATGCCACCAATAATGAGAATGCGCAGGTCTCTGCCCCGGCAAATGGAGACTGGGTCATTCATCTTTATGGGCAGACGGCATATGCGAATGTCACGCTACTGGCGAAGTATTCCAAAACAACGGTTGTCTCTGCGACACCTTTGGGTCTGACCGCGACGGACGGTACATTTGACGACAGGATCTTGGTCACATGGAGGGCATCTGTTGGCGCGACAAGCTACGAGGTTTACAGAAACACTGCCAATGCGACTGTTGGAACAGATTTCATAAGGCTGGGAGAAGTGTCAGTTACCATGTTCGAGGACAGCACTGCGGAATTCAACAAATTATACTATTATTTTGTGAAAGCTAAGAACTCAATCGGATCGAGCAAGTTCAGCGCAGGCAATTCCGGATATTTGGCAAAGATTCCTTCGGTTCCCATTTCGGTAACAGCTTCAAACGGGACATATTTCGACAGGATCCGCGTTGCATGGGTGAAATCAGCAACTGCAACGTCATACATGGTATTCCGCACGGAATCGTCCTCAATTGTTCCCAGTCCTGCCACAGACACTCCTATCGGAGAGACGAATGCCCTGTTCCTGAACGACTTTGGGGGTGACATCATTCCCCAGGTCGGAGGAGTCGTCAAGAATTATTTTTACTGGGTTGCCGCGAAAAACCAGAACGGCATCTCTTCCATAAGCAAACCTGTCAGTGGATTCCTTTCGAGAAAAGGACCTGCGACAGTTACAGCAAGTAACGGCACATATTCAGGTAAGATCATGCTCACGTGGGGAGCCGTCCCAGGAGCAACATCTTATGACGTCTACCGCTACACAGACAAGAAACTTCTTGCTGCTGATGCCACTTTCATGAAGATTGCAGGAACTTCTTATGATGACACAAGCGCAACCAAGGGAAAACCTTATTATTACCGTGTCAAGGCAAAATATGGATCAGGCAATCCGCCCGTCTATAGGTACGACAGCGATTTCAGCCCGTCAGGCATGGGGCTTGCCGCAGGTTTGAATAACCCCGAAGACACTGTACTTTCCAATGGCGTGAAATCCGATATCGTAAAGGCGATGAATAAGGGAAGTAGCTCATATTTCTCGATAGATGTGCCGATGGGAACTACCAGTATGGTCGCCACACTCGACGGAACTCCTTCTCCTGTTGGAAATGCCAATGACTGCGATCTTTTTGCGAAATTCGCAAGCTATCCAACTGTCATGTCCTATAATGCAAGAGGGGTTGAAAACAAGGTTAATGAGATACTGACGGTCAGCAATCCTTCAGCGGGAACGTGGTATTTCCTGCTCTACGGGACGATGGAATACAGTGATGTCACTCTGACTGTGGATTGCCATGCAGTTAAGGGTATTGTAATTACACAGGTTCCGATGAATGATCTTGAAGTCCCATTCACGGCGGCATTCAAAGGCAAGGTATGTGATGAAACAGGAACAGGAATTCCGAACATAGTTGTCCAAGCGAGGAATCCTATCACAGGACTGTCAGGTTCTCTGACTAAAACCGATGTCAAGGGAATATTCTCCTATTCTGTGCTGGTCAACTCTGAGGGCGAACACACGTTTGACTTCTTCTTCACGGACATGCCCGACAATGAGAAAAGCACGGCAAGCCATACGGTCGCTACAAAAATTGGATACTTTGATAGTTTCTTTGATACGTCATCTTATCTGCCGGCGACCCCCATCCCATTGACGGTTAAGGCGGACACGGCAGGACTGCAGAATTTCCTGGAAACCAGGAAAGGCTGGAATGATAATCCGATCAACAAAGACTTTGAGACAAAGTGGGCTGAATATACTATAGTTAAGGCAGGAGAGGACACGCAATTAGCCGGCAAGATGAATGATGGATTATACATGCTTCTCTATGGAGTTGAAGGTGCAGGTGCGGGAAATGATACGACATCAATGTCCGCTTTCTCAGCGGTTCCACTCGTCCTGCATGTGGAGACATCGAAGATGGCCGAAGTTCTCGCAAACCTGAAACTGCTCGGATTGCTTGATGATACAAAGAAAACGGATATCACATCGGGTAAGACTGGGATAATCGCGGTGGCATCGATCAGTGATCCTGAGGAAGGTGCAACGCCGTCTAACATATCGCT
>JBAZRS010000268.1:4585-7296 GCA_041662825.1 Victivallales bacterium
AGATAGCAGAAAATTCTGGAACGTCAGATGTCGCTGATGTGGCATATTCCAATATTGCCGCAAAACAGTTTACTGTCACATTTGCAAATGGCAGGAAAATCAATGTCGTCGGTTTGGCATTCGTGAAATAAAAGACTTTCTGAGCAGTTACTCCGAATTTGTCCTGAGGGCAACGCCGGAAACCTGTCCGGACTATGACGAGCTGTTGAAAAGCGCCTGAGGTCTGGACAGTAGAATCATTAAAAACATAGATGAGGATTATCAGGGGCTTCCCGCACCGGCGGCGGCTTTCTTCGCAGGATGGCACTGATTGCCCAAGCGGCCAATGACAAGGCACTGGCATCTGAAATTGCCCGGTTATGGATGGAATCAAAATCAATTACGAGAAAACCGGAGAAAAGTTTTTCGACGTCGGTCATCACTGTGCCGGATACATTGAATGGAAATTCGTCCTGAATGCCTTGGATATATTAAGATGAGATAATTGCCATTGCCTCTCATATCCTGAAGAAAAGACACGCTAAAGCTGTGAACTCCAACAAGAAAAAGAACAGGACAAACTTCACATTCTTTGCGAACTCCGCGCCTCTTCCTTTGCGTCCTCTGCGGTAAAATTCTAACCGCAAAGTTCGCTAAGGTAATCGCAAAGGACGCAGAGATTCAATAAAATATTTCAACTTCTTCATGTTTTTCTCCTGAAAAAAAGCAAGACCTTTTCTGTCTCAAGATTTATCAGGAATTTGTATTTATTTGAAAAAAACAGTATAAATTATCCTGAAAGGAGAATTTATTAATTATGAAAGTCATCGGAATCAACGGGAGCGCCCGCAAGGACGGAAATACCGCAATACTGATCAAAACCGCATTCAAGGAACTGGAAAAAGAGGGGATTCAGACGGAACTCATCCAGCTTGCCGGGAAGAAAATAAACGGTTGCATCGCCTGCTATAAATGTTTTAAGTCAAAAGATAAAAGATGTGCTGTCAAAGACGATGTCAACGACTGCATCGCGAAAATGGAGGACGCCGACGGTATCATTCTGGGATCACCGACATATTTCGCCGACTGCAGCGGGCAGATGAAATGTTTGATCGACCGGGTCGGGTTCGTATCCCGCGCCAACGGCGACATGTTCCAGCGGAGAGTGGGGGCGGCGGTTGTGGCGGTCAGACGCGGTGGCGCCATTCACGCATTTGACTCAATCAACCATTTCTTCACAATAGGAAAAATGATAACCGTCGGGTCCTCATACTGGAATGTCGGAATCGGCCGCGAAGTGGGGGAAGTTGAAAAAGACGATGAGGGAATGGCGACGATGGTGACACTCGGCAAAAACATGGCCTGGCTGCTGAAAAAGCTGAATCACTAAAAATTTTCCCCGGGAAAAATTTATTTACCATTTAAAGTTTAAAACTAGGAGAAAGCGAAATGAATGAGGAAAAAGTTTATGCGTCGCCGCAGCACGGTCATGTTTCACTGGGCGGATCATTGAGGGTGATCATATTTTTCATTGCGGTGATTGCCGTCGGAATCGTCCGCTTCCAGCAGTGCAGGGGCGGAAGCGATATGCAGATATTCACCGGAATAGCCAGCGTGGTCGTCTTTGCGGTCATCTGGGGAATCCTGGTTTCCGGAATCCGTGTCGCGGCGCAGTGGGAGCTGGGCATAGTCCTCAGGCTCGGCGAATTCAAAGCGGTAAAGGGCCCCGGTATCATGTATATCATACCATACATCGACAATGTGCGATTCGTGGACCTGCGCATACTTACCCTTAATATCCCGAGCCAGCAGGTGATCACGAAGGACAATGTCCCCGCAAAGATCGACGGAGTTCTTTTCTTCAATGTGGCGGACATCAAAAAAGCCGTGCTTGAGATTCAGGATTTCAGGTTTGCTATAGCGCAATATGCACAGGCCACACTGCGCGATGTGGTGGGGGGGCTTTCCCTTGACGAACTGCTTTCCGAACGCGAACATATTCAGAAGAAAATCTGTGAAATAGTGGAAGACCGGGTGAAGGACTGGGGCCTTCATCTTGACTCGATCCGCCTCCAGGACATTGAGATGCCGGAGGATCTGAAGAGGATCATGTCGAGGCAGGCCTCTGCGGAACGCGAAAAACGGGCGACAATCACCAAGGCCGAAGGCGACAAGATCGCCGCCACCAACCTGGCGGCCGCAGCCGCAATCATGGAACAGACGCCAGGTGCGATGAAACTGAGGACGCTGCAGACAATCGACGGTCTCGGCGCCGGACCGGCCAATACGGTAGTGATGTTCCCGATGGATCTGACCGAAAATCTGAAAAACATAGCTAAATCCATCGCCAAGAAAGACGATAATGTCAAAGTGATATAATTTCCGAGGCGGAAATTATGAAACTGGAATTAGATGCCATGCAATCCAAAAAACTGCCAGCAATGGTTTTTCTGGTAAGTGCGCTTGTGTTTCTCATGTCGGTTTTGCTTTTCTCGCAACAGCTTCCTGCGAAAGTCGCAACCCATTTCAATGCGGCGGGGGGGGCGGATGGCTGGATGACTAAAGACGGACATGTCATTTCCGTACTGCTATTTGGGCTTGGAATTTCAGCATTTTTGATAGGAATCTGCTATTCGATAAGATTCTTTCCGTCATCCATGTTGAATGTCCCTAACAAGGATTACTGGAGGGCAAAGGAACATTATCCGGAAGCCTGTGATTTCATATTCCGC
>JBAZRS010000269.1:0-7260 GCA_041662825.1 Victivallales bacterium
TGATGTGGTTATGACCACTGCCGGAGGACGCGCTATACTTCCATATCCCGCGCCGAAGGTCAATTCGAAGCAGACTGACAGGCTTTATGAGATCCCCATTGCGGTCCAGGACAGGTCTTTTAACCTCGACGGTTCGCTCTTCTATCCGGACACCCGCGCCTTTTTCGACGGTTTCACCGGTCCGTATATTCCTGATCCTCTCAGCGACATATCTCCAATTTATAATCCGGAGTATTTCGGCAATACTATTATAGTCAACGGGAAAACTTGGCCCTATTTTCAAGTTGAACAGCGCAGATACCGCTTCAGAATGCTTAACGGCTGCACCACGCGTACTCTTATTCTCCAGATGGACAACGGGATGCCGTTCTGGCAGATTGGCTCCGAGCAGGGGTTCCTGCCTGCGCCTGTCAGTCTCACTCAACTGGTCATGGGCAGTTCGGAGAGGGCTGACGTCATAGTGGACTTCACCAATGTCCCGCTTGGCACGAACATAATGTTGCAGAACGTTGGGCCGGATGAACCGTTCAATGGCGCTCCTGGATTCCTTCCGGCAGATCCGACCACTACGGGACAGGTCATGCAATTGCGTGTCATCGCCAGAAGAGGAGTGGACATAAGCACTCCGCCAAATCAATTGGTTCTCCCAGCGAGAACTCCGCTTCCTGCGCCTGCTGTCGTACGGCAGTTGTCCCTCAATGAGCTGGATTCAAACATCATCCCCGGCGTAGGCCCCCGCATTACATTGCTGGGCCCCACCGTGATTACGAATGGCGTGCCTGCTGGGGTGCCTATGAACTTCGATGATCCCGTCACCGAGAAACCGTTATCCGGCGACACGGAAACCTGGGAAATCTACAACATGACAGTGGATGCTCATCCAGTACATCTTCACCAGGTCGCATTTGAAGTGGTGAACAGGGAGATATTCGATCCCCTGTACGGAACCGTTGGCACCATAATCCCTCCGGCAGCATGGGAGACAGGCACGAAGGATACCGCCTATTCCTATCCCGGCGAGATTCTGCGCATAAAGGCTAAATTTGATGTTCCCGGACGCTTCGTCTGGCATTGCCACATCGTTGATCACGAGGACAACGAGATGATGAGGCCCATGGACATTCAGCCTGGACCGTTGGATATGCCGGCCGCCCCGACGCTTCTCAGGGTGAGCAGGGCGTATACAATGGCATTTTTGTCATGGCAGGACAATGCGAATAACGAAAGGGCCTTCAATATAGAGAGGGGTCTCTCTGCTCTGGGGCCTTTTGCAGTTATCGGAACAGTTCCTGCGAACACAAGGTTTTTCATGGATAGAACCTTGGTCAAGGGGACGCCCTATTTTTACAGGGTTAACGCCACAAATAATTATGGGGTTTCAGCATATTCAAACACAGCTCCTTAATGGGGGCAGTTAAAACGTGCAGGGGGGATTTCCCCCCCTGCATCTTATTGTTTGTCAGCTTGCCTTCTTCTTTCGGTACAGGGTGGAGGAGCCAAGTTGCAGACAAAGAATGTGCAACGTTTTTCAAATCATAAATGAAAGAGAATGGATTATGCGAAAGATAATTGCCGTGGCTTGTCTGGGAATTCTGTCCGGAGTCTTGACTCTGAACGCGGAAGATGAGGCAATGGCGGCCGCAGCCGGGGACAAGGAGGTTCATCTGAGATCGGTACTTCCTCCCGGAGGAGTTCAAATGGTATCCGAGTATCTCCTGGAGAATGATCCGAAGAAATTTGAGGAGTTGAAGAAACTCAGGCTGGAGAATCACGAGGAGTTTGAGAAACAGATGGTTGAAGTTTCCCTTAAGATGAGGGAAAGGACCCAGCAGGAAGGGGCGGAACTTAAAGCCCTCTCCGACAAATACCGCGAGACCAGGAGCGATGCCGACAAGGCCGCCTTGAAAAGCAAGTTGCAAGAGCTTATGCGCAAAAGAATTGAAATGCAGAAGCGGCGTATCGTGGAAATGGAGAAAGGCATCCTCCTGCTCAAAGCCAATGTCGCCGAAGAGGAAAAGAAAATACAGGAGAAGATAGACGAAAGGCTTAAAGAGATACTTTCAAATAAAGATGCCAAGACGAATGCTCCCGCCAAGTAGTGATGTCAAGGTGCGAACAGTAGCCTGGAATTACTGTTAAATCACATTTATATATTAGGAGATTTCATGAGCAGTAAAAAAAAGGCGATGATTATTGCATTCTGCGGGATACTTGCATTTTTTGCGGTATGCCTGCTGTGGATCCCGCCGGTAAAACCGGATTTGGACAAGCAGTCAGATGAACCGCAGGGGGGGGCGCGGACAAGTGTATTTACATGCTCCATGCATCCACAGATACGTCTTCCCAAAGGGAGCAAATGCCCTCTCTGTGGCATGGGGCTGATCCCGGTGTCAAGCAATTTCGCTTCCGAATGCGACCCCAGGGAGCTGAAACTTTCTGAGTCGGCGGAAAGACTGGCCGCAATAGCGACTGTAACGGTGGAAAGGAAATTTGTCCCTGTCGAAATCAGGATGCTGGGAAAAATAGCATACAATGCCAACGCCCTGTCCTACGTGAATTCGAGATTTGCCGGAAGAATAGACAGGCTGTTTGTCGAATCTCCGGGGATTGCGGTGAATAAGGGGGATCGTCTTGCGGAAGTGTACAGCCAGGAACTTAGGGTGTTGCTGCTTGAGCTGGTTCAGGCGTTGAACGTCAAAGAGTCAAAGCCGAATGATGTT
The DNA here is from genome assembly GCA_041662825.1 of Victivallales bacterium. GTDB lineage: Bacteria > Verrucomicrobiota > Lentisphaeria > Victivallales > GWF2-50-93 > GWF2-50-93. The sequence continues at coordinate 2,721 of JBAZRS010000269.1, forward strand.
GCTGCCGTCACTTTTCTCAATTCGGTAATAGAGAAATACAGGTTTTCCGGCTTCAGCGAAGATCAGCTCACAGAGATAATATCTAAGTTGAAAGGTGCTGAACGGCTGACTTTTGTGAATTCCCAGGTGTCCGGCATGATGTTGTCAATGACCTCTCCGATATCAGGGGTGCTTATCGACAAGATTCCGGTAACTGGGAAGTATTTCGATAAGGGCGAAGTCCTTTTCACCGTTGCCGATCTGAGCAGGATATGGATAAATGTCGAGGCGTATGAGACGGATCTCCCTTGGCTGAAATACGGGCAGGAGGTCGAATTCACTACAGAGGCGTGCCCCGGGAAGAAATTCAAGGGGAGGATTACTTTGATACAGCCGATACTTGATGAGACAACCCGGACAGTCAAAGTCAGGATTGCCGCAGACAATATTGAAGGCAGGCTTAAACCGGGAATGTTCGTGGATGCGGTGATCTGTGCGAAAATAGCAGAAGGCGGAAAAGTGGTTGACTCTTCCCTTGTCGGTAAATGGGTGGGGGCTAAGCACCCGGATGTCATCAGGGATGCGCCCGGAACTTGCGACATCTGCGGGACTTCCCTGGTCACCGCCGAATCGCTCGGCCATGTGGGGGAAGATGATAAAAATATCCCAGCTCCGCTTGTCATACCCGCTTCCGCGCCCCTGATAACCGGGAAGAGGGCCGTGGTTTATGTGGCTGTTCCCGGGAAGAGAGGGGTATACGAGGGCAGGGAGGTGGGATTGGGCCCGCGTTGCGGTAATTATTTCATAGTCGAGTCCGGACTCAAGGCGGGGGAAAGTGTTGTGACAAGCGGCAATTTCAAGCTTGACAGCTCGTTCCAGATACTTGCGAAATCCTCGATGATGTCCCTTCCTATGGGCGGTGGGGCCGTATTCGCAGGCCTGGGGCAGGAAGTTAAGGAGAAAAATTCACCCCCGTCCCATTAAATCCTCAATGCGTGTTTTGCAGTTCAAAGAGCGCTGATCTCCGAGAATCTTGATGAGATGACGGAAAATTCCCCGGGCTTGGGCGTCCATTATGGAAGTCCCATGTCCTCGTCGGTCAACCTTAACGAAGCCCGCAAGAGCTGTTTCAGGAAACTTTTCCGGGCATGCTTAGATAGAGAATAGACAAAGCTCACGACAAAAAATGGGGGAGAGAAGGACAAGGCTTGGGAGAATGCAGTCATAAATACTATTCTCACCACGAAGGGCACGAAGGATTATTGTTTTTTTCCCCTGAGATATCAGCCTTCTTACTGTAACCGTTAAGCTGGGTACTTTCTACAAGATAAATTGACAATGAGCGATTAGCTCCCCTGTGGGTTTACCCCACAGGAAGCAAAGATTAAAAGGCTAAAGGCGTAGCCATTAGCCTCCAATCTTCTTCTCCTGCCAGATAAACTGGCAGGGGGAATGAAATTAATACCCAGCTTAACGGTTACTTCTTACTTCGCGACCTTCGTGCTCTTCGTGGTATAGCTCTCTTTTTGTTCTTTGAATCTTGATCAATTATTTCTGTTTTTTACATGGAGTCTTTGCTTGACTCCACTAAACTTTGTCGCGAGCTTTGTCCTGAGCTTTATCGGAGAAGAATGAAAAAGGGGGAGAGGGAATCGACGAAGCTCGCGACAAAGATTGGGTGGGAATACAGCTGGGACGGAATTGCATTTCAGGAACGCCGGCAACTTGCCGGCATCTTAAAAGCCACCAAGTTGGTGGCGTTCCGTAAGAGTTGCGCCCTTCTTGCCCCGTCGGATGACTGGGGTAGCCGTCTAATTTAACGTATAGAAAATTTTATTTTAATGCTCTTTGATTCGTTTTCTTGATCCGCAACGCGGATTAATATAATAGCATGGGGTTGCCCGAAAGGGCTACCCTATGAAATGTCATTGCAATCAAGAGTATTCGCTGAAAGCGATACATAAAAACAGTCCCAATGGTTTGTTCATCGCTTTCAGCGAAAATTAACTTGTTTGCCTGTTTCTTCATAGGGTGGCATCGCAACCCTATGCTTTGTTATTCATCGCCTTTGGCGAATAGTTGAATGTTAGATTGTTCAAAAGTAGCGGCATCCCGGCCGCCTGATTATTATTCCCGGGAGGATGAAACAGTGCTCAGTCAAGAACCTGTTTTCAAGTGGAAATCTTGATATCCTTTTTTCGCCTCCGGGGAGAGGAAATTCCATTTTTCGGTGGCCTCTATTTGCGCGGCCGGACTGAAAAAGGCGGGATGGGGCATCAACTTTACGAAAGTATCGCGTGTTGCGGTGATATTTTCCGGATGGAGATTGCCTTTCATGCCGTCTGGGATTGCCGGGCCCCATGAGCCCGCTTCATACTCAAGCATAGGGGATGCGCCGGGTGCGGCCCATCCCCGCTGAATTGCATCGGCGAATCTCCAGCTCTCTTCGATTTCATCGCCGCGCAGAAAAAGTGTCGGGTCGCCCAGCATGGCATCATAGAGGAGACGCTCATAAGCTGGCGCTGTAGTCGTTCCGAACGTATCCCGGTAGTCGAATGAGAGTTCCGCAGGCGTCATGATCATTGACGCGCCCGGCGTTTTCACGCCAAACGAGAGGGTGATCGCCTCCCGCGGCTGTATACTCAGGGTCAGCACGTTGGGACGGAGCTGCGGAATGGCGCCTTCACGCATTTTTTCGCGATAGTCGTCGGGCGAAATCCCTTCCGGGCGGTTGAAAAGATGGATGGGCGGAGACCGGAACTGTATGCGCACCTCGGTGGATTTTTTAGCAAGGCGCTTGCCATGGCAGAGGAGGAATGGGACACCGGCCCAACGCCAGTTGTCGATTTCAGAGCGCACGGCAACGTATGTTTCCGTAGAAGAATCGCCTGCGACTCCTTCTTCCTCGAGGTAGCCGGGAACCTGCCTGCCGCCTATGTGTCCGCTGGTGTAGCGTGCGCGCACCGTGTTCTGCGCCACCTCGCGCGGTGTGAACACATGCAGGCCCCGTAAAACTGCGACCTTCGCATTGCGCACGGCTGCGGCTTCGAGGGAGGATGGCGGCTCCATGGCTATGAGGGACAGCACCTGGAGCATGTGGTTCTGCAGCATGTCGCGCAGGGCGCCCGTCGTGTCGTAATATCCGCCTCTGCCGCTCTCCATGCCGAGATCTTCGGCGACGGTAATCTGCACCTGTTCGATGTGGTGGTTATTCCACAGGGGTTCGAAAATCGTGTTGTGAAAACGGAAGCCGAGAAGATTCTGCACCGTCTCTTTTCCCAGATAGTGATCAATGCGGTATATCTGGTATTCACGTATGCGTTCATGCAGGTAGCGGTTTAACTCGGTGGCACTCTCGTAGTCGTGCCCGAAGGGCTTTTCTACGATAACCCGCCGCCATGCAGTCGTTTCGCCCTCGCGCATATGCAAAAGCCCCGCATTCGACAAATGACCGACAGTCGGGGCGAAGAGCTCAGGCTTCAGCGAGAGATAGAAGAGTCTTCCTGATTCGCGGCCTCCCGGCAGCGAATCAAGTTTCACGGAGAGCGATCCGATATCTTTGCTTTCGCTCACGTCGCCCTGCATATAATGCACCCGTTTCGCGAGTTTGTCGAAGGACTCTTTCAGATCGTCGGGCATCATTGTGCGGATCTCGTTCCGGAAGGTATCATCGGACTTCGGAGCCCGTGAGACACCGACTACGGAAAAGCCTGCCGCCGGTTTCCGCTTGCCTGCGAGACTCGCCAATGCCGGCATAAGCTTGCGTAGCGCTAGATCGCCGGTGGCGCCAAAGATCACGATCTGAAAGGGAAGGAGTGCAGCCGAGCTGACGCCCCCGCTTCGGCCCGGGGTGCAAATGGCCTGAGCTTTTCTCGTCTTTCGGCTTGACGGCTGCGCCGTTGTCCGGCCATTGTAATCTGAGCCAGTTACACAGGTGCAGTATTTGGTTTTCGATTGTCGGGTAGACATAATGATTTCCTCTGTTTTATATTCAAAAAAGATTCTTTTCGGGGTTCAATGCCTATTTTGCATTGCGGCTGAAATAATAACTTGCCCGAGGCATGATTGTCGCCTCCCTGTGCACTCGGGCAAGTTCGGGCTGTTGTTTAGCCCTTGTCAGATGTTGAGTGGCAAATTCGATTGATCAGCATTGCTTGGAGCACTCATTTTGCCCTCATAACATGGACTGCGCAGTCGAGGCAGGGGTCGAAGGAGTGGACGACCCTGAGGACTTCCACAGGCTTGTCCGGATCCTGTACCACGGTTCCCATGATCGCTTTTTCCATGGGCCCAAGCTGTTTCTTGTCATCCCTTGGCGAACAGTTCCAGCATGTCGGGGTTATGACCTGATAGCCCGCTATCTTCCCGCCCGCTATCTTCACCCAGTGCCCGAGAGCGCCGCGCGGAGCCTCGGTCAGGCCCGACCCTGTCGCCGATGCCGGTATGGCGGTTTTCTTGAATACGGGATCTCCGACTCTGACCTGCCCCAGCCAGCGTTTCATCGCAACTGCGATCTTCTGTGTCTCATAGGCCCTGGCGAGCTGGCGGTCCATCACTGATA
>JBAZRS010000270.1:0-7237 GCA_041662825.1 Victivallales bacterium
CCGGTATTGAGCCGCTTGCAGTCGTCGTTCCAGAAAAGTATTTTTCCGTTGGCGTCCATCACCTGGATGAGCGAGTCAAGAGGGGAGTCGAGCCGCCTCGCGAAAATTTCGGTTACCGCCTTCTCTCCCTTCCCGGCCTTGATCCGGAAAAAATCAACGTCGCCCGGGCTGTCTATGGCGCCTTCGAGCATGACGGGATACCTGACCGCCTGCGCATCGGACAATGAATTGTTTTTTTCGGCCTCCTTTACAATCCCTATTTCATAATCAAGTTCGAGCTTCTTCATTTCTATTTGCGGGGGTGTCCCGATTTCAGCCTTCAGCCTGTACACGAAATCCTCCCTGCCCCTGTATATCGAGTCGCGGACGCGGAGTTCGTATTCTCCTTCGTAATGCGGGGATGTGAATCCGAGAACGGGATCCGGATCAAAAAGATTGTCATCGGAAAACGCCAGGAGCTTGCCTTTGCGGTCATGGATGGACATGACCGGCTGAAACCAGCCCGGAACCGCATCCCCGAGATACGGCATAAGCTTGCGGCCCGTCAGGGAGAATGCGTATTTCACATCGGGTTTGGTCTTGAACCAGAACTTGTCCGTCTCACCGGGCATGATCTGTCCGTTGACAATGGACGGGAACACCTGGATTTTACGGACCGGGTTTTTATTTCCATTTACAAAATAGGGGTTGGTCGTTTCCGGGATACTGCTTATGACAAAGGGCAACGGATTGCTTGCGCCTGACGGTGAAGAAAGGCGCAGTTCCCTGATTCCGGTCGTCGCATTCTTCGCTATTTCCAGTTCAATTACGGCATTCTGTTCTATCGCGGGATTCGCCTGCAGGGGGTTCTGCCTGCTGAAAACCTCCTTGCACAGGCACTGATATTCCGGGGGTGAAAGCGCCTTGATTATTTTAATGACCTCTTCAGGGGTTTTGTCAATATAGACAAGCCTTTCCCCGGGAACAATCTTAAGCATATCCCCGTATGGATTCTGCTCTTTTGTGTTTTCCTCGCTTTTCTTGCCGTCTCCGGCTTTTTCTTTTTCAGCAGCTTCCGCCTCGGCTTGCTTTTTGAGCCTGGCGATTATGATTTCCGAACTCTTTTTCAATGCGGCGAGCGGGTCTTCCCCTTTTTCCATCGCCTCAAGAATCGGCATTATCTCATTTTTCAGGTCGTTGCTCAGATTGGGGAAGGGCCGCGTAAATCTCACGGATTTGACGGTGACACCGTCTCCTGAAACATGGGCGTCTTTCAATCCCCCGAATTTCATTCCTCCCGCGATGACCGTAACTTTTGCTCCGGCCTGAGCCCCGGCCGGATAGAGATAACCGATATGCGGCGTCTGGTTCTGGGCCGCCGGAGAACAGAAAAATGCGAATGTCGCAAAAACGAAGGGGATGAAACTTTTCAGTTTAAATTCCCTCAATATCCAATATCCGACAAGGAACACCCAGTATCCAAGTGAGTGCGTGGGCACTGTTGGATTCTCATGTAGCTTTTCCTTTTCATTCATCGTCAAATCCCTCATCGTTGGATATCCCGTACTACTCTGAAATATTCTTGTTTTTTATGCGTACTTTATTATCACGCGCTGATTGCAAAAGTGCCCAAAAAACGTTTTTCGGGAATTTCTCACTTTGGAATACATACTTTAGTATGTCTTGGCATTCAAAGTGTTACGCACGCTAAAGCGTGTACTCCAAATTTTGCAATCAGCTTAAAAGAGGCAATTCTGAAATTGCCTCATCACATTAAATTCGAAGCACGAAATTCGAAATTTGCTTGCGGCGTCAGCTGCTCAAAGTTGGACATAGCATGTCCGCTCATGTACCCGCGTATATCTCCTTCAGTCGCCCGAATTTTGACTGGGGAGGCATTATTGTGACATTCTCCCCCATCGGATTGGGCATCTTTCCGTCAGGATCTATCCCCATAAGCTCATATATGCTGCCAAGGAAATCCTGGGGATATACCGGACGGCTGACGGGCTGTTCGCCTCTTGCGTCGGAAGCCCCCACTATTTCACCCCCCTTGAAACCGCCGCCGGCGACCAGGGCGCTGAAACATTGCCCGTAATGCTGACGGCCTCCGTTCCACGGGCTTTCCTGTGAAATTTTCGGCTGCCGTCCAAACTCACCGCAGCACCAGACTATTGTGGTGTCGAGCAACCCCTTGTCATTGAGATCCTGGAGCAATGCGGAGATGCCCTGGTCCAGTTGCTGAAGCTTGTTGCGCATAATCTGGAAATGCCTTTTATGCGTATCCCATCCGCCTGAGTTTATGGTGATGTAGGGCACTTCGCATTCAACCATCCGCCGCGCGGCTAGACACGATTGGCCGAACCAGTTCCTCCCGTAAAGTTCGCGGGTCTCCTTTGATTCCTTGCCCAGGTCAAAGACGTTGCCTCCGTCTCCGGCAATCAGGTCGTATGCCTCGTCGCCGGACTTTTCAAACTTTTCAAATTTCGCGTTTTTGGGAACGGCGCCTCCGAGACTGTCCAATGCCGCAAGGAATTCGCGGTTCTTTTTCTGCTGTTCCTTTGTCACCCCGGGATTGACAATGCCCTCGACGGCGAAAATGCCTGCATTAGGGTCCCCTCCCGTGACAAGCGGTTTGTATTTCGGATTGAGGAAGCCTGTTTCGGAGAAGCGCCCCTTCGAACCCGTAATGACTATGTAGGGCGGTATTTTACCCTTGTAGCCGTAGTCGTAACCTTTCATCATTCCAATTACCGCGCCGATTCCGGGATACACCTTTCCCCCGGGTTCGCGTCCCGTCTGCATGAAATATGTCGCCGTCTCATGCCCGTTTATCCCGTGGGTCATGCTCCGTATGAGCGAATATTTGTCGGCCTGTTTCGCAAGCTTCGGCAAAAACTCGCTTATCTCCATTCCGGGGACATTTGTGGGGATCGACTTGAATCCGCCGTTGTAATCGTCGCCGGCATTCGGTTTCGGATCAAAAGTTTCAAGGTGGGCCGGGCCTCCCCAGAGCCATATTTCGATTACGGATTTCGCCTTCCCCTTCCTGGCAGGTTGCACCGGCCTGTCTTCCAGGGCGATAAGATCCTTTGCGAGAAGTCCGCAAAATCCCATGGCGCAACAACGCAGGAAAAACCTGCGCTCGCCATCATATCCCTTATTGTCAGCATCTCTTTTCTTCATGTTATTTTCCCTATGACATCCATAATGAACTTCACCGATCACCGATCACCGATCACTGATTACCGATTACTGACCACTTTCCCCATCCCGCCCCTCAGTGCCTGAAAAGAAATTCAGTCGAATTCACCAGCGCCCATATCAGCTGCCTGCAGGCATAGTTCACGTTTTTCAGCTGTCTCCGCTTATTTTCATCGGCATGCGTTCCCTTTTTGCCGGTTTTTTTAACCGGTGACTTTGTCAATTCCGGTTCAGCATAGTTCTGCAAAATGATAGAATATTCCCTGGAGGTCGGATAACGCGACAGGACAAGGAGGTAAATTTGGTTGACGACGGTTTCGGCGCTGGCATCGGAATCTTTCAGGATTGTTTTGGATCACGGGCGAATTCAGCATAAACAGCCTTTGGGTATAAGTGGTTTCGTTGTTTCTTTCCATCAGATATCCCGTGTCGCGCGCCGGACGTCCGAAATTTTCGAGGAATGCGCTGCTTATGCTGCCGTCTTCAAGGGCGATTGTCGCCTGTTCCTGCGGTATGTAGGTGAACGGCTCCGGGATCACGCTGATATACTGGGGAGATGTTCCAGAAAGATAGCTGAGGGCGTCCGCAAGGACTTCCGCGTCGAGGCGACGCACCGGATACACTGCAAAATATTTTTCAGCTTCCGCAATGTCGGATGAAGGAATGCAGGACTGCTGATACGTCGCGGAATTCACAATCAGTTTCACGAGGGCCTTGAAATCGTAGCCGCTCCGGATGAATTCTTCGGCAAGATAGTCCAGGAGTTTCGGATTGCATGGCAAATTGCCCGCGTTTGCGCCGCCAGCGTTTCCGGGCGAAGCGCCGGAACTGGCAACCTGATTGCTGTTGTACAGGATGAAATTGTCGGGTTCATGGACTATTCCGCGGCCGAAAAGCCAGAACCATGCCCTGTTGACAGCCGCCTGGGCGAACAGTTTTTTGCCGGATCCGGTCAGCCAGTCGGCAAATGCCTTCCGCGGATCGGCGCCAGCGGGAATTGAAATCTCGGTCCCGTCAGGCATCTTCACTGAAAATTTTTCGAACGGTTCCGGATTGAGGATGACTATTTCCTCTTTCCACTCGTCGGTTTTCTTGTATGATATGCGGGAGAAAAGTTTCTCCATCTCCTTCCTGTCCGCTTCCGGCCAGTCCTGCAGTCTGGAACCCAGGAATGTGAGGACGGCGACTTTTGCCAGCCCGCAGGGGCTTCGATCCTCCGTGGCGCGGAAAAAGTTGGCGGGCGGATCGCGGAAATTGCTGCCGCTTGAGGTCAGCAGTTCACAGGCGAATTTGTCATACGGCATATTCGTCTGAACCGCATTCCATACCCAGTGACTGTAGGCTTGGACGGCATTGGGCCAGAGATTGATCGGAAACTCTGACTTAATCCTCAGGGTGTCACCCCATTTGAGGGACCAGTAAGTGGGGAATTCATCCCTTGCGAGCAATGATTCGATAAGCTTCTGGCGCTTGTAAAGGGACTTGTCCGCAAGAAAATTCGACGTCTCCTCCATCGTGGGGAGCGTTCCGATCAGATCAACATAAACCCTTCTGAGAAATGTGCCGTCGGAAGATATTTTTGCGGGCCTGATTCCGAGTTTTTTCAGGTTTGCCAGCTGAAATTCATCGATTTTCCCGTTTGGGAAAAAAAATTTGCCGTTCTCATAAGGAGATGAATTGTCCTCGGCATTCAAAGCGGACGCCAATGCCGGAAACAGTGATATGATTAATAATATTCTCAAGATTTGCATGCAGTTGTACCTAATCGGTGTTTCTTTGAACTTGAATCAGGCGGCCACCCCAGTCATCCGACGGGGCAAGAAGCGCCGCAACTCTTTTAGGAACGCCACCAACTTGGTGGCTCTTAATATGCCGGCAGGTTGCCGGCGTTCCGTTTTGAAATTCTTATACGTTAAATCGGGCGGCCAAAGACCGCAGGTTTCAGGAGATGGAAATCTTTCCTGACACCAGAGCTCCAGCCTCTAATTAGACGTTGCTCGAAAAGGTATAATAAAAACACCCCTTCCGGGGTTAATACGCCTGAGGCGTATTAACTACCAACAAAAACTTTGAATTTGAGGCGAATTCGTTTGTAGTCAAGCTCGTAAGAGCTGTTCCAGAAAACCTTTTCGAGCAGCCTCTAATTAATCAGACTAATAGACAAACACATTAAAAACGTATGTCACCAACCTATTATTGCCCATTTTCATGCTTTATTCCAATGCATTCCCGCGAAACATTCAAAATGTGCCTCAAGCAAATTTTAATGTCCGCAGAAGTAAATCAGGTCTATCTGAGCCGAACTTCGCGGGTCAGATAGCCCCGCGCTACTCTCAAATAACCCTTAACATAGCGGCATTCGGGTCTGCCCCCGCCTTTTCCCCGGAAAGATGCATTTTCTTGCCGGCAAGCACCCAAGGGTCCAAGTTTTAACATGCGGGCGTTTTGCTAACATTATGCTATAAGATGTTCCTGCAGACCGTAGAAAAATATTATTCCCAATCCAATTGAGTGTTGAATCGGCTTCATCGTAACTCAAAAGAGGGATTGCAGTTTAAATCTATAGCATATAACATGGCATGCACACCACCCCCTAGGCCGTATCCAATCTTATATGCTATGGCTTAATGAAGCTAAATCAACCTCTTTTCCGTCCATCCTTACCCCTCATACGAATTCCTGTCTGTCATCGGGTGTATGCTTGACTTTCCTTAGTCGTAGAGTTTATTTTAGGAGTGCTTGAACAGCTATTTGATGGGTTGAACTCATAGTTTGAAGGGGAAATATATTTCAATGAAACTTAGAAGTGTAATAAAGTATTTTATATGGATTATTGTTTTAGCCCTATTGTCTATATATTTTGCTACATATTTTATTCTCAGACATGAACAAGTCAGTACTTGGTACAGATTCTATGATAAAGTTGGTGATGTATATGAATACGGTACTCTTTTTGATGAAAACAAAACAAATGACAAGGCTCTGTTTTATATTTTTTCCCCTTTAGGTTATGCTGACTGGCGTATTACTGGTCATAAATATTGGCTCAGTAATGAAACCTATCTTTATCATTCTGTAGATTCTAATGAGGTAAAAGCATATATCGCCAATAAAAATAAAACTAACAATAAAACAACATATGAAATAGTGTTTGATGATAATTCAAAGAAGTCAGGCTCTCTTGGATACTTAAATGATGCTGAAGATGCTTTTAAAATCATACTCAAGAAGAATCCACTACTTGAAGGTAAGAACGGCATTTATACTTTGAAAGTGGAGTCTCTTACTGGACTGGAAGGGAAAGTCACAACAACACTAGAATTAGAATTTAAAAACGGTATTCCACACGGATTATATACTGTTTCTATGTTTATTTACGGAAAAATAATTAATATAAATAAAATTACATATAAGAATGGAGTTAAAGATGGGGAATATATTAAATATGGACTAGGGAAAGAAATAGCAACAGGTTTCTTGAAAAACGATAAAGCAGATGGCAAATGGATATTCCATCATGAATTGAGCGATAATGTATCTTGTAATGCAAACTTTATTAATGGCAAGATTGATGGGTTGTTGACAATGTATAATACTAAAGGAGAAATTATTTCTGAAGGAACATACAAGGACGGAAAGCCTTTAGATGGCACATTTGTTAAGGATATCTCCAGTATTTTATTATATCATCCAAATCATCCAGACAAAATCACTATAGATAAATATGAATCAGGTAATCAAGTTTCCAGCACTACTTCAAGCTTTTATACTCTCGTTCTTTGCCAGTAAACAGGCAATTATCATAACAGGTCATAAATTGTCAATGCTATCACCCCGGGGACAGGAAAACCAATGCCGGCAAAGCGTGTTACGGGTATTTTACTCAAAATACTTAAAACTCCTGTAGTTTTATTTCTTGATCGTATGCCTTTTTATCGGACATGTCGGTGGCGTGGGCTTCGATTCCTTGTTCCCGAATCTGGCGGATGCAGGCGGCACGGTTGGAACGGAAAGTCAGACCGAATGCGGCAAGATTTGAATCTTTGATGATTTC
>JBAZRS010000271.1:0-7223 GCA_041662825.1 Victivallales bacterium
TGGGGCGGCGGCGGAAGCTTCATACTCTCCGACATCCCGCAATATTCGATATCGTCCGACACCAAGTTCGGCGGAAAGGCCCTCCTGATCAGGCCGACCCAGGGCGGACAGCCAATGAACAGTTTCGTGATCCCGGTGCTAAAGGACAAGACATACACTCTTAGCTTTTACGCCAAGTCCGAAAAGCCCGGGGCCAAACTGACCTTCGGTGTCCAAGGTCTCAAGGGAAGCAAGTTCACCTGGATGGAGGCGTTCAAGTCACAATTCGCGATCAGCGGCGAATGGGGGCGCAAGTCTTTCAGTTTCACTCCAGATTGCCGTGGCGTATCCTTTATGCTTTGCTCAGGTTTTACTGTCTTGGTAGATGGTATTCAGCTTGAAGAAGGCTCAGCACCTACTGACTTGGTCCTGCCTGCAGTTGAGGGTATGCTCCTGACTTCCGATCCCGACAATAATTTGGCTGCGGGACAGCCTGTCAACGCATCCTTCGAAATCTACGGGAAGCCGGGCGCCAAGGGTGAAGTCGAACTGCAGCTCTTCAACTATTACCGTGAGAAACTTTACGGTCTCAAATATCCTTATACTCTAGACGGCAAAGGTTTTGCGAAACTCGCACTGCCTTTTGAAGGCGCAAAGCTCGGAACCGGGGTCTTCGTAATGCAAAGCGATATCCGGCCCGAAAGTGGGCAGGTCGTCCGCGACTACCACCGTCTCTCGGTCATGGATTTTCTTGAGAACAGGCATGCCAACAAGGACATCTTCGGCAACCTCTGCGACGCCACACGCATAACTCGCGCCGACGATCTCGCCCGGAACTACATGCGCTGGGGATTCGGCTCAATTACCTACGGCGAGGGCAAGGAGCAGGATGCACAGCTCCTCAGAAAGTACCGCATAACCAATTACCTGATGATTGTCGAGAACTACGCCAATGCCGAGGAGCGCCCGGTTGTGAAGGACGCGCTCGAGAAGTGGACGGAGATCACACCCGAGCGCGAAAAGCAGCTTGAGGAACTCGCCTGCAACATAGTCAGGCGTTATCCCTGGGGGACGTCCTGGGCGTTCACAACCGAAGTCGAAGGGCACAGCCCCATCACCAAGGCCGGAAACTTCGCCGAGTGGGCGAAAGTCCAGCTCGCAGTGTCTCGCGGCATAAAGAGGGCAAAGCCGGATGCCGTTTCCCTGCCCGACGGGGGCACCTCAGGTTTCAGCAGGCTCCGCGGATATCGCGAGACCGAGGGCTATCTCGCCGCTACGGCCGGAAAGATAAAATGGGACGCCATCGCAACGCATCCATATGGAGTTGTTGATGACCTGGACACTGTCACGGACATGTTGATTGAGCTGACCGCCAAATACGGTTACAAGGACATCCCGATCGACTACACCGAAGGCTTCAATGTCACCCACACCAAGTTGCCGGAGTGGGGCGATGACGGCTGTTACGACAATTACAACGGCGGCAAACCGAGCTATGATTTCGGCTGGCGCGAATACCTTCACGCCTCATGGATAGCGCGCACCTACATCACATGCCTGAAATATTGGCCGAGGGTCCGCTCCTTCAACATCTGGACCTCCCGCCCTTACATGGACCTCTACTTGACACCGCTAGCCGCCTGCAAGGTTCCGAACACGCTGGGACACCTGCTGGGCAAACCCAAGTTCAAGGCGGATGTCAGGCCTGCCGCTGGCGTGCGCGGCTATGTCTTCGAGGACGAGCAGGGACGCGGTGTGGCAGCGGTATGGTGTTCAATCAACAAGGTGGAGGAGGGGATTGAGCGAGGCCCGGAACTCTCCGTAAAGTTCGAAGGCGGGTCACCGGAGTTCATAGATCTGATGGGCAATCCTAGACAGCCAAAACTGGAGAACGGGGTCGTCTCGATACCGCTTAGCCCGGCACCTCTCTTCATCAGGAGCGCCAATGGCGGCGCTGACATGTTAGCCAAAGCGTTGAACAGCGCCGACGTCTCAGGAGCTGCAAGCGCGCTGAAGGTCGTCATACAGCCGACTCTCGACGGCGCTATAGAGGCGTCCACCGGCAATCTCACCGGCAAGGATCTTAAAGGGACATTGAAGATCGGAGACAACTCTATTCCGTTTGCCATAGCGGCCAAGGGCAGTGCAGTCAACAGGCTCAAGGAGACTGTAAAACCTGTCTCCGGCAAGCTTTATTCCTGGAAGGGTGATATCGGAATTGAGTTTCCGAATGGTCGCAGGGACACGGCAAGATGGGACATGCAGTTCTTCTATGTCCCGCACACTGATAAGCCTCTTCCTCTCGATCCTCTTGCGCCAGAGTGGGGGAAGATTCCGTCCATCCAGATGAACAACTGGTACATTCAGAAACTCACCGGTGAGAAAGCGGTCAATGGAGCTTATCCGGGCGATCTCGATGCCAAGTTCCAGCTCGCCTGGGACAAGGAGAACCTCTACCTGCGTGTCGAATGCAAGGACGATAAATTCATGCTCACCAATCCGGCGAGATGGAAGAAGTCAATCACCGGAAGCGACCCGCAGCTTTACATGAACGACGGCTGTGTCGAACTCTATCTCGACACCGGCGCCAACGGTCGCAGCAACACCTTCAGGGGATTTGACCAGGACGATTACCGTTATGATTTCTATGCAGGTTCATCCTCCGCTACAGACGGACCTGGCACGGTCTATCGCCTGCGCGAGGTCTATCACCAGCTTGCAGGCGGAATCATAATGGCCAGCAAGGATGAGGCCGCGAAAGGTGTCAAATGCCAGTTCCGCCGTGACGGGAACAGTTATTCCTACGTGATGATCCTGCCACAGTGGTACATCGAGCCGCTGAAACTGGAGAAGGGCTGGCGTACGGGCTTCGCCCTCTACATTCACGACAACGACGAAATGACAAGGGACTGGCCGGGCAAGGGGCTTTCACTGTCCAGCGAGCCGGGCGCCCATTGCGACAGAAGGCCGGATCTCTGGCCCGTTATGGTGCTTGAGTGAGGGGAAGAGCTTGAAGAAGTAATCAGTGGCCAGTAATCAGTGATCAGTTTGGAAGGATACAGACGACCGATGACTGGTGACCTGGCTTCGTTAAGAAACTTCGCCATGGCAAGCTGACGACTGAAAGAGTCTGTGGGAGTTCCAACATGTTGGAGTTCACAACTTTAGTTGTGTCTTTTATATATTAGGACGCATTTATTACATTTGTATGGAAGGGGAAAAGGAAAATGATAACTGAACTGATCGTCTCTATCTTTGCAATCGCCATGGCGTCAACGGCAATCTTGCCCGGAGAGAACGTTTCGATTCCCGATCCGGTTCCGCCTTTCGAGGCCAGCTCCGGAAAACGCCTTGCCCCCGAATTCAAGGTCTCAACCTTCAGTTCCCCGAACGGCGACATACAGCAGCCCGGTTTCTGGCTCGGCAACAAGCGCGTAGGCGTCAGGGAGGAAAGCTTCCACCACAAGCGGGACGACCACGACCAGATTGTCTCGGTCATAATCGACGGCAAACGGATTTTCGACTTCTCCTTCTGGGGCAGTATCGAAGGGCTCGGTTTCGGTTACCCCTTCAAGAACCTGGACGGTCAGCCGCCAAAGGTGGATTTTGACGGTAAATCAAAGACAATAACTTATTCAAAACCCTATGCATTGCCGAGTGGCAGGACAGCCATTTTCAAGTATGTCCTCAAGTCCCTGGACGAAGGCCGCGTGGAGCTCTCCTGGGATGCCGGGCTATCCGATGAAACCGATAAGAAGATTGCTGTTGCGCCATGGCTGTATTTTCACGAGGACTACAGGGAGGCAGGGGTTGAACTGGACGGGAATGAAGTGGACTTCCTGGACCAGTCGGTGATCCTCGGCAAGGATTATTACAAGGGTACACCTGTCACGAAAGGGGACATCACAAGGATAACCTATGCTCCAGAGAAGCCGTTGAAAAGTTTTTCCGTAATATTCCCCGCCAAGACGGCGTGTGATGTCTCAGAGTACAATACCGGTGCCGGCAAAGAGCTGAAATTGGGGATGGCCTCCAGCCGGAAGGGGAGTCTTGTAATAGACTTCGGGCAGTCTGCAGTCAGCGCCTCCGGGACACCTCCTCCGCTCGGAGGCATCGACTTCTGGGCGCGTGACGCCTTCGATGTCAAATATCCACCTGCCCGCAACATGCTCCGCAACCCCGGTTTTGAGCAGGGGCTTCGCTACTGGACATGGTGGTGGGGTGGCTCAAAGTACGAACCGGAGAAGCCAACTCCGTATTCAATATCCAGTGAGTCGCTTTTCGGAGGTAAAAGCCTTGAGTTGCGTGCCTATAATGCGCTTCTGCCGTTGATGAGTTTTCCGGTTCCTGTAACAAAGGGCAAGACCTATACTCTCAGCTTTTACGCTAAAACAGACAAGCTCACATCGGTGACGTTTGCGGTCATAGGAATGACAAAGGGCAGCAAGTTCGTATGGCCGAAATCCATGGGCGGACAGAGCTACAAGGTCGATAAGGAGTGGAAGCGGAACACCTTCACCTTTGAAGCCGACAGCGGCGGCATAATCATAAATCTGGGCGCAGGTGCAGGGAGCCATGTCTGGCTGGACGGATTGCAACTTGAAGAGGGTGTGCAGGCGACGGAATTTGTCTGCCCGTCCGTTGAAGGAGAACTGCTAACTGTTGACCCGGGCAATTCTCTTGAATCCGGCAAACCGTTCGACGCCAAATTCGTCCTCTCGGGAAAGCCTTCTTCAACAGGTGAGTTCGAATTAATCTTCCGCGATTTCTACAGGACTGAAGTAATGAGGATCAAGAAGAGATACAAGCTTGATGAGAAGGGTTCTGCGAGTTTCGCACTGCCTCTGGAGGATGTCCTGAGAAACGGTTTCTACACGGTCAAGGCCCGGTTCATGCCGGAAGGCACCGACGCATATTCTGACTTCTACAGGCTTTCAATCGTCAAATCCCTGGACAACCTGCATCCGACTAAGACCCTCTTCGGCAACAGCTTTGCGACCAACATACCGAAGACCGATGAACTCGGCAAGATGTTCAAGCGCTGGGGCTGGGGCTATTCAAGCTACGGCGGAGACAGGGAGCACACCGCCTATGCCGAAAAGTACGGCATATCCACCTGGCCTACCATAATGTCCTATCCTCCCTGGCAGCCGGGTGGTCGCCTCTACCATCTCAATGACGAGGCGAGACTCAAGAAGTTCAACCGCATCTGTTTCGAACAGGACAGCATCTCCGAGGAGGACGCCAAGTTCATCGAAGACGCGGCATATGACGTTGTAAAGGCGAACCCGTGGCATAAGGGCTGGACCATCGGCTGTGAAAGCGAAGGCCACTGCAAAATGCTCCGTGAAAGGAAGTTTGACGAGTATGCCAAAGTCCTCATCGCTTTTGCGAAAGGTGTAAAGCGCGCCAATCCTGACGCCCTTCTGTGGCCCGATTCAGGTACATCGGGTTTCAGCGATTTCAGGGGGCTGGCCGAAATCAACGGCTACCTCGCATCCACAAAAGGGAAGATCAAATGGGACGCCGTCGCCGTGCATCCGTACTGGACGATTGACGGAGTCTGCGGCTCAGGCGACCTTGACGTTGAAATGGCGAAGCTCGTGGCGATAATGGCCAAATACGGTTACGGTCCTGAAACTCCGATAGACATCGACGAGTGCTTCAACGAGTGCGCCTTCAACATTCCAGAATGGGAGACCGGCGGCGATACTTATCCCGGGAGCTCACCCACTTATGACCAGGGCTGGACGGAATTCCGCATGGCCTGCCATGCGGCCCGCACCTACATAATCATGATGAAATACTGGCCGCAGCTCCGCGCCGTCAACATCTGGCGTTCTCGTCCGTACATGGACCAGAATCTGACACCTCTCGCCTTCTGCCTGGTTCCGAACGTGCTGGGCAATCTTTTCCCGAATCCCAGGTTCAAGTCGGATATCCGCCCGGCCGCAGGTGTAAGGGGTTACGCCTTCGACAGCGGAGAGGACTGCATTGCCGCCATCTGGTGCGTCATGGACAAGGCCGATGAAGGTTTTGAGAAAGGTCCGGAAATAGGAGTCAACTTCAAGGGGCTGAGTCCGGAAGTTATTGACCTGATGGGCGGAAAACGCCTGCTCTCCGCGAAAAAAGAAAATGTTACACCCTTAAGGCTCAGCCCGGCTCCTCTCTTCTTCAAAGTCGGGAAAGCGCAGGGGGATAAACTCGTTGAAGCCCTGTCAAAAGCCGAGGTTTCAGGTATAGGAAGCTCGCTCAAGGTGTCCATATTGCCGGTTCTCGGCGGCAGGATAGAGGCCAAGCTGGAGAACCAGACAGGAAACGTCCTGAAAGGAAAACTGCTGTTGAAAGATTCACAGATACCCTTCGAAATACAAGGTGCCGGAATGGCGGTTAAGGAACTGCCCTTCAAGCTAAATACCGTTCCCGGAAAAATAGAACAATGGAAACAGACCATAGGCGTCGAGTTTTCAAATGGAAAACGCGACAATGTCAAATGGGACATGGGCTGTTTCTATGTTCCACATGCGGCAAAGCCGCTTCCCCTGGATCCTGACGACAAGGCGTGGGATGCCGTCCCGGCAATACCCGTCGAGAACTGGCTTGTCAAGGATCCTGCCTTCACGACTAAATACGGACAGCCCGGTGATCTTGAGGCCAGGTTCCAACTCGCCTGGGACAAGGACAACCTCTATCTGCGTGTTCAATGCAAGGATGACAATTTCGTCCCGCTTGAACAGGCGAAGTGGAACCCCAGGCATCTTTACGGCAACGACGGCTGCGTGGAGGTTTATTTGGACACCATCGCCAACGCCCGCAGCAATCAGAACAAGGGATACGACCAGTATGACTACCGTTATGACTTCGCGCCCGGCGACGGAAGCGCGAAAAGCGGTTCCGGCTCAGTCTGGCGTTTGCGGGAGGTTTTCATACAACTCGCCGGAGGCATCGGCATGCCCGGCAAGGAAGACGCCGCAAAAAATGTCAAGTGCGAATATCGCAGGAACGGCAATGCCTACAGCTATGTGATCATCCTGCCGCAGATCTACATTGAGCCCTTGCGCCTCGAGAAGGGCTGGCGTGCCGGTTTCGGCCTCTATGTCCATGACAAGGATACGGGCGAGAAGTCGAATCCGGCAAGTCCGGAGAAGGGCGTCTCCATATCGACAAAAAAGGGTGTTCACTGCGATTATCGTCCAGACCTCTGGCCGATAATGGTGCTTGACTGAGGGGGAAGATAATCTGAA
>JBAZRS010000272.1:0-7172 GCA_041662825.1 Victivallales bacterium
CCTTCCGCCTGTTCCCTCCTAATGCATTCAAGCTTGGTCTCGGGATTTGCTTCTGCAATATAATCGCTGACTCCTGATTCGGCCGCAATCGCAGCCGCAGTCAAAGGATTATCCCCTGTGATCATTATAGTCCTGATGCCGACAGCCCTCAGCCGCGAAAAACGCTCCCTTATGTCAGTTTTTATCATGTCTTTCAGATGGATGACTCCCACAATCCTTGAACCTCTGGATACGGCCAGCGGTGTTCCTCCATTGCGCGAGATTTTTTCACAGGCATTTCTTATTTCATCCGGGAAATTACCGCCCTTTGAAAGCACCCAGCCTCTTACTGATTCATATGCACCTTTCCTGACACACGCCGATTCGTCTTTGAAATCCACGCCGCTCATCCTTGTCTTTGCGGAAAAAGGCATGAAGATTCCACCGGCGTCGGTGGGATCCTGGATTTTCAAATTGCTGACTTTACGGATGAACTGAACAATTGAACGCCCTTCCGGAGTTTCATCCGCATATGAGGCGGTCATGGCTGATTCGGCAAGCATCGCATCGGAAATCCCAGGTGCGGGAATCAGTTCGCTGGCCATCCTGTTCCCATAGGTGATGGTGCCGGTCTTGTCTATCAATAGCACGTCAACATCCCCGGCGGCCTCCACGGCCCTCCCTGACGTCGCGATTATATTATGTGACATAAGACGTGAAATCCCGGAGATGCCGATCGCGGAAAGCAGGCTTCCTATCGTTGTCGGTATCAGGCATACGAGGAGCGCAGTCAAAGATATTATTGTAAGAGACATGACACTTCCCGATTCTTTTGCCGAATAGACCGCGAAAGGATAGAGGGTCACGACTGCAACAAGGAAGATGATTGAAAGACTCGCCAGCAGGATTGTCAATGCGATTTCCCCGGGCGTCTTCTTCCTGGTGGCATTCTCCACCATCAAGATTATCTTGTCAATGAAAGTATTGCCGGCCTCAGCCGTTATCCGGACTACTATTCGGTCAGAAATAACCTTAGTCCCTCCGGTGACTGCACTCCTGTCGCCTCCGGACTCCCGGATGACCGGAGCCGATTCGCCTGTAATCGCCGATTCGTCGATACTGGCAATCCCTTCAACAACCTCTCCGTCTCCCGGTATGAAATCACCGGCATTGCATACAACCCTGTCACCCTTGCGTAAATCCTGGACTTCCGCATCTTCAATCTCCCCGGACTTCAGCAGACGGTGCGCTACGATGTCTTTCCTCATCCTCTTCAGGGAGTCAGCCCTGGCCTTGCCCTGCGCTTCCGCTATGCTTTCTGCGAAATTCGCAAAAATCACCGTGAACCACAGCCAGACGATGATCTGGATCGTGGCGGAACTCACATGGAGCCCGGCAGCAGCATTCTGTATTGCAATGAAGGAACAGAGTATCGAACCGACATAGACCATGAACATGACCGGATTTCCAATCTGTGAACCCGGATTCAATTTCACAAACGCCATAATAACAGCCGGTATCAGCATCCGGCGCGTCAACAAGCTTGTTTTCTTTTTCATAGTTTATCCTCAGATGACTTTGCCCGACAGCATGACGAAATGCTCAAGGATCGGTCCTAAGGTCAGAGCGGGAAAATGGGTGAGGCCGCCAACAATCAGGATAACACCTGTCAGCAGGCTGGCGAACAGAATGGTGTCCGTAGGGAATGTGCCTTCGCTCGCAGGGATCGTTTTTTTTCCGGCGAGGCTCGCTGCAAGTGCGAGTACCGGGAAAATCACACTGAACCTTCCGAGCAGCATCGCGATTGATATGGAGACATTATAGAAGACAGTATTTGCGTTAAGTCCTGCGAATGCGCTCCCGTTGTTACCCGCACCCGAGGAAAATGCATAAAGGATCTCCGATAGGCCATGCGGTCCCGGGTTCGCACGTGATGCCAGCGCCGAAGGCAGCAGAACCGCCGCGGATGAAAAAATCAGGATCGCCATTGAGGGGATCATGATGCCGACCATTGAAAGTTTGACATCAGTCGCCTCGATTTTCTTCCCCATGTATTCCGGACTTCGTCCGACCATGAGCCCGGCCAGGAATACAGTTATTACAACGAAAAGAATCATGCCGTAGAAACCTGAACCGACCCCTCCGAAAATAATTTCACCCAGCATCATGTTTATCATGGGAATCATTCCTGTGAGCGGGGCGAATGAGTCATGCATTGAGTTTACGGCGCCGCATGAAGTCACTGTAGTCGCCACGCCCCAGAGCACGGATCCGCATTTGCCGAAACGCATCTCCTTGCCCTCCATGGTCCCATATGAATATTCTGCAATCATGGCAAGGACAATTCCAGCAACAAGCAGTGCGAGCATCGTGCCGAAAATCACATATCCCTGCCTGCGCTTTCCGCTCAGATTGCCATACATGAAGGGAAATGCCGCCGAGATGACGATTAGCCCGAGCAGTTCAAGAAAATTAGAGAACTGCCTTGGATTCTCAAAAGGATGTGCGGAATTCGCACCGAAAAAGCCGCCGCCGTTTGTTCCGAGCTGCTTGATGGCGATCTGACTGGCCGCCGGCCCCATCGGGATGACCTGCTTTACGCCTTCAAGGCTTGTGCATGTGATGTAGGGATTTAAATTCTGTATCACACCCTGGCTCACCAGCATAAGGGCCAATATGAAGGAAAGGGGGAGAAGGATGTAGAGGATGCTCCGGGTCATGTCCACCCAGAAATTCCCCAGTCCAAGATCTGCCGTTCTGGAAGGTTCATGTTTCCGGATGATGCCCCCGATCAGGACCAGGGCGCATGCCATGCCGACTGCCGCGCTCGCAAAATTCTGGACGGTCAACCCCAGCATCTGTGAAAAATAGCTGAGCGAAGTTTCTCCGCTGTACGCCTGCCAGTTCGTATTGGTTGCAAAGCTGACCGATGTGTTGAGCGCCAAATCCCATGTGAGGTTTGGCATTTTCTGCGGATTCAGGGGCAGCCAGTTCTGGGTTACAAGGATTGCAAAAAGCAGGATTGTCGAGAATATGCTGAAAAGTCCGACTGATACTGCATACTCTTTCCAATCCATTTGACGTTCCTGATCGATCTTCAGCACCCTGTATGTGAAATTTTCCAAGGGAGTTGAAAACGACAGAAGATGTTTCCGTCCGGAAAAGACATTCGCCATATAGTTGCCAAGGAAACAGGCGATCAGGCTGAACACGGCTATGAACAGGACGATTTGCATGATGTCGTTTAAGCTCATAATCAGAACCTCTCCGGATAAATCATTACGAAAAAAAGGTATCCTAGCAACAGGCTCGAGATGATCAGCGAAATAACCAATGTCGCATCCATGAAATTTCCTCCGGCTTATGTATAATGCATGATTTTTCACAATGCAAAAATATATCTGTTAAGAAATATCCGGAAGATGTTAAGAACACGTTAAGAAAACCGTGCCAGCTTCGTATCTCCTTGAAATTCATGCCGTGTGTGATATTTATCTGCTGAATCAACCATATCCGGAATACCATGAATCAGACGGAAAATCCCGGCGGAAAGATTAACACCAGAGACAGCATGCACATACTTGTCCTTGGTGCGCTCGGTGTTGTCTACGGCGATATCGGGACTAGTCCCCTCTACGCGTTCAGGGAATGTTTCTCCCCCTCATACGGGATCGGCATAACCGACGCCAACATATTCGGCATACTCTCATTGTTTTTCTGGTCGCTCGCAATCACGATATCACTGAAATATCTGACATTCCTCCTGAAGGCCGACAATAACGGGGAAGGCGGAATACTCGCATTGATGACGCTGGTTGTCCATGAACTCCAGAAGACAAAAAGCAAAAAAAAGCTGTTTGCGGTTACTGTGCTCGGCATTGTCGGAGCGGCCCTTCTTTACGGGGACGGGATAATAACTCCGGCAATCTCGGTCCTGAGCGCTGTCGAGGGCTTGAATGTCGCTACAAGCGTCTTTGAACCTTACGTCATATACATATCAATAGCCATACTGACGGTTCTTTTTGCTGTGCAGAGCAGAGGGACGGCAAAAATCGGTTCCATTTTCGGGCCGGTGATAATGATATGGTTTGTAATGATAGGGATTGTCGGACTCTTGTCCGTCTGCAATGAGCCAAAAGTCCTTTTTGCGATAAATCCTGGTTACGCGGTTGATGTTTTTCTGGCAAACAAATGGCACGGCTTTGCGGTTCTGGGCTCTGTCTTCCTCGCAGTGACCGGAGGTGAAGTGCTTTATGCGGACATGGGGCATTTCGGGAAAAGGCCGATGAGGATCGGCTGGTTCTCTCTGGTGCTGCCAGCGCTGCTCCTGAATTATTTCGGGCAGGGTGCGTTCCTGCTGAACCACAAGGATCAGGTTGACAATTTATTCTACAGGCTATCCCCGCAGCTCCTCCATTACCCGATGGTCATATTGGCGACAATGGCGACTATTATCGCATCCCAGGCTGTGATTTCCGGCGCGTTCTCCCTGGGAAGACAGGCGCTCCAACTCGGATTTTTCCCGCGTATGCGCATAATCCACACTTCGTCCATGGAGATAGGCCAGGTATATCTGCCTGCGATCAATGTGGCGTTGTTTGTCGGAACAGTTGTCCTCATCCTGGGCTTTAAGAGTTCCGGCGCCCTTGCCGGGGCGTACGGTATCGCCGTTTCCGGCACAATGCTCATAACGACTGTTCTCGCCATAGTGATCGCAAAAAAACTGTGGCCGGCAAAAAGCTGCATCCTGATTCCTGTAGCATTTTGCTTCCTGGCCATAGACAGTGCATTTTTCCTTTCATGCTGCCTGAAGCTGAAAGTGGGCGGCTGGCTCCCTGTCATGATCGCAGTTTTCATTTATTTCATGATGTCGACTTGGAGGCACTACAGGGCGCTGCTCGCTGAAAGGATAAGTGCCAATTCCCTTCCAGTCGAACTTTTCATCAAGGACATTGATTCTCACAAACCTTTTCGGGCCAGGGGAACCGCGATTTACCTGACAGGGAACCCTTCAGGCATACCGAGGACGCTGCTTCATAATTTCAAACACAACCAGGTCGTCCATGAACAGGTTATCCTGATGACCGTAAAAACCGAGGCCGTCCCTTTTGTCCAGGATGAAAAGAGGACGGAAATTGAAGAGCTCGGTTCGGGACTCTACCGGATTACGGTAGTTTACGGTTTCAGCGAAGATCCGAACATACCGGAAGTGCTCAAGAAAATGAATAACAGGGGCATACAGATTGACATGAACAGGACGACGTACATACTGGGGAGGGAGTCGCTTATCGTCAAACCGGATTCACTCCTTAGGAAATGGCGCAAGAAACTTTTCTCGTTCCTGTCGAAAAACTCATTTGACGCAAGCAGGTTCTATCATCTTCCCCCGGGCCGTGTCATAGAATACGGACTTCAGGTGGAGTTGTAAGAGTGCTTTTTCATGGGGAACATGAAAAAGCATTTACGATTGAATGGCCGGCATGGGATTATCCGCATTCCCACAGGGGGAAATCAGGGGCTGTCACCGGATTCTTTCTTCTTCGCCGGCATGTGATTCCAGGAGCTGAGCTCGTAGTCGTCTGAGAGTTTTTTCCAGACCACGATTTCCACGATTTGATCCTTGTAGTTGACGCTCACCTTCAGCAGCATCTTGTAGTTTACGCCGGCGACAACCTGTTTGCTGGCGCTGAGTATTTCAAGCAGTGCGACAGTTGCGTCCTTGTCGGTCTTCCGCAGGGTCTTTTCCCTGGCTTTCATTGCGAAGTTCGCAGCCGTTGCGACTTCGCTGTCGTCGGTTTCCGCCTTCGAGTATGCGCCGACATCCTGGGCACCGGCACGGAAAATCCCAAATGAGAAAACAAGCGCCGACACAAAAACTGCAGCAAGTAAGAATTTCACGAGTCCCTCCTGATTTCAGTCTGTCATCTATGAAATTTTTTCGATGCAATCGAAAAAGTTATTTAGTAGAGCCGAACATCTTGAAAAGCGCCTTTTCCGTCTCCATTGTGTATGAGCCGTCCTTTGAGAGTGTCTTTGCAAGCTCCGGGGACAGTTCTGAAAGCTTTTCAAGCGGGGTTAATGGGAAATCGCAGTGCGGGAAAATCACGGTCTTGCCCGGGAATTTAGCGTCGGCGACCGCCTCGAGCCCTTTTTTCAGGACCTGCATTCCGCCTACGGCGGCGAGGGCGGTTGCCGGATTGAGTTTCTTTTCTTCGACAAGTTTCAGGGTGTGCCTGAGATGGGATGTAAGGCTCCCGCTTGAACCTATATATCTTGCACCGGCTTCAGCTATTTTCCTCACATTCAGGAGGCCTTCCTTACCTGCAGGGATGCCTGCGAAGATGTTCATCAGTCCGTCTTTCCTGAGGAAAGGGGCCGATGAATTGACAACCGGTATGACGGGGACCAGCATCACAATGTCGTCGAAGCCCCCGTCCTTTTCTGCGAATTTCGCAACTTCGGCCTCGAAGGCGGCAGGCGTCGGGAACGCTTTCGGGTTGAGGGTCTTGAATTCTATTTTCCTCTCCCTGATCTTGTCGCCGAGCAGTTCGCAGACATGCTCTATCCTCGTGTCGTCCATGTCGGTCATGAGGATCCGGGAAGGCCCTTCCGGCGATTCCACCGCCAGCTGGGTGTGCATCTGCCCCATTGCGCCTGCACCGCCTACAAGCCAGCAGGAGCCGCCTTTCTTGAGTTTGCTTCTGACGTTGGGGGCATAGGCATCTGAAAGGATGTTGGTTTTGCTTCCCTGGTAGAACCAGCCGTTGTAATGGATGCCGCCTGCGTCGAAGGACCATGCTTCGTCAGGGTAATTCCCGATGAAGCTTATCAGGGCGTTCCTGTTTGCGAGCTTCGCTATTTTTTCAGCGTTTCCCCTGCGGAGTTCGCAGAGGAAGATGTCGTCAAAAGTTTCTTTTTCCGGAATTGAATTCAGGATCTCTATTTTTGCGGAGGGGATTTCCCTTTTGAGCGAATCGATTGCCGGCTTGCTGAGGTTCAGTACGGAGATCTTTGCGGGTTTCGCATCGGCGAGCAGTTTTCCCGGCTCGTACGTGTTTGCGTTCCCATCCTCGGATGCAATCAGTACGGAACCGCCTTTCAGCGGGGTCCCTCTGTTCTCAATCATGTAACTGGCGATGACGCAGGTCCAGGGTTCGACGAGGGCTGCGATTCCGGCGGGGATCGAATCGGCG
>JBAZRS010000273.1:0-1869 GCA_041662825.1 Victivallales bacterium
GCGATTCCGGTAGGCGCCTATTACAAGGGCAACATAAAACCCGTCGACGCCGTCATCATGAATGATTATGACAGGGCCGCCCCGATGGGAACCGGCCATATCAAGATGGGCGGCAACTATGCTTCCGGGCTGCATGCCCAGATTGTCGCCAAGAAAATGGGCTTCCCCATAGTCCTCTACCTGGACTCAAAGACAAAACAGTATGTCGACGAGTTCGGGACCAGCAATTTCATAGGGATAACCAGGGACGGGAAATATGTGACTCCGGATTCGCGGTCCATACTACCGAGCATAACAAACAAATCCCTCATGCAGATTGCCAAAGACATGGGCATATGCGTCGAAAGACGCCCGATAGCCTTCCATGAAATTGCGAATTTCGCGGAAATAGGCGCTTGCGGAACAGCGGTCGTCATAACCCCCATAGGACGCATTGTCTTCGGAGACAAGACTTTCGAATATGACAGGGAGAAATGCGGGCCAGTCCTGAAAAAACTCTATGAAGAACTGACCCGTATCCAGTATGCTGAAATCCCGGACAGGCACGCCTGGCTGACGGAAGTGGATTGAAGTAGCACAGGCATTCCTGCCTGTGGCTAAATTTAGGCGGCCAAAGCGCCGCGACTTTTTTGAACATCGAACATTGAACATCGAACTTCCAACTTCGAATAAATTAATTTTAATTCAATGTTGAATGTTGGATGTTCAAAACTTTGAAATTCCTTAACGTTAAATTCAGCGGCTTTGCCGCAACTTGGTGTCAGAGTTCAGGTGTCAGTGTTCAGGAGAGAGAAATCTAATCTTTCCAGACACCCGACCACTTTGAAATCCTTATACAGCAGAGTCATAAAATTCCGGTGGAATCTTATTGCATCATGCATTTCTTGACATTGTCTGCGATTTTCGGATCTGTCTCAGCGGCTTTCTTCGCGTATTTCACGGCGGATGCGTAGTCGCCGTACCAGTCGCAGAAAATCCCTATGCGCAACAGGTCTTCGGCACTTTCAAGTTTCTGTTGTTCCCTTGAAACTGTAGCGCCGCCGCTCGCACTCAGTCTGAGATTGGCGAAGTGTTCAAGGATGTTTGCGATCTGATCCGGCGGAATCAAATCCCAGGTGAAGCGTTCACGGTCGTTTGATTTCACCTTGACTGAAATAAACTTCGGATTGACCATCATGTCTCCTGAAACAACCCTTCCGTTCTTCATTTTCAGGGGTTTGTCATAGGGGTTCCTCTCCATGAGTCTGACAAGATAATCCTTAATGCCACTCACCTCCTTAAATCTTTTCTCTTCCTGGAGTCTTTTTTCATCTGGAACAGTGCCCAGGTAGACAGTGAATGCATCCTGACTGAAATTATAATCCGCCGGACGGGGTCTTCCGGCTGCAAAATCACGATGGGCCTTAAGCCAGGAGGCGCTGAGGTCATTAAGAGCAAGTTTCTTGAAGTCATCCGTGACGGCAGCTGCGCCTTTTCCATCAGGAGTCGCCTTGGGCGGGCTGACGGGAACCGCGACATCTGTCGCGATAATCTCAGATTCAACCGGGGCTTTGACTTCGGCTTTAAACGGTTCATGAACTAAAGGAGGAGGGTTGACAGAAGGGGCCGGGACATTCGGTTCGGCCGCAGGTTTTTCATTTTGTTTCACAGGTTTGACAGGCTCCCGCTTCAGAGGAGGTTTAAGCGGCTGTTTGACTTCGGGTTTGACTTCTTTGAACTCCGTCTTGTAATTGGCGATTACCTTTTCAAGTTTTGAAGGCTCCCCCTTTCCGTATTCCGTCCAGTCTTTCCAAAGCGGAACCCTGTCCCTCCATGCAGAACCCCAGAACTCCTCCGGGGGCAGGTTTGAGACGAGTTTCAGGTATTTGT
>JBAZRS010000273.1:1879-7159 GCA_041662825.1 Victivallales bacterium
ATGAGCTGGACACCCGAGGCTTTATCATAGACGCTCCTGATGTAAACGGCATGGGCCGCGAGAACTGCGTAATATTTGTTGCCTTCAAGTTCAACCCTTTCATCCAGCGCCTTGGTGGAACTTGAACTGCCTCCCAGATATCTGAGGATTTCCAGGTGGAAATCCTCTTCCGGAACGTTGGCCGCAACAAGTTTCTCGTAAATTCCGGCGCATGACGCTTCCGCGTCGGGGTCACCTAAAAGATATTTTGCGAAGGCCATCTGGATCGCGGCCTGTTTCCTTGCTGCAATTTTGGCTGTGCCGTCATCGAGGATTTTCTCCGCCTTTTTTTCCGCTTCTTTGCAGTCGCCGGCCTTGAACATGCCGGTGACGCCTGAAAGCAGGTCCGGCGGCATTCTCCCCCCCTTATACAGGAATTTGTCAAACACCCCATATTGCCAGAGCAAATATGCGGAAAAGATGAACACGGCCGACAAAACAATATGCGGAACAATTGTCTTAAGAATATTCCCGCCGGGGGCATTACGAGTAAAATCAGATTTGCCTGCGCCTGAAAGCTTCCGTCCGGTTTTGAGAACAGCGGCGCCCTTCTTGACCGTGTCCCCGTCCTTATCGATCAGGCTTCTCCTTTTTTCATTTTCTTTCATGTATGTGTTCAGGGCATTGACAATGTCCCTGTAGGAGGGTCTCGCCTCTGGGTTCCGGTCCATCATTTTCATTACGAGGTCGGAAATGGACTGCGGGATGTCCGGGCGATGTTTTTTGGGGGAAGGCGGGTCAAGTTCCGTCCTGATTCTGACAAGCCTCTCAAGATCGTCTATTTCAAATGGCATATGCCCTGTCAGGAGCTGATAGAATGAAGCGCCCAGGCTGTAAATATCGCCCATGTGATCTTCTTTGCCGTAAAGGACTTTTTCAGGGCTTACATAATAGGGGCTGGCCCAGGACCCTGTTATTTTGGCTATTGATTCCGAACGCGAGTCCCGGAGCGCCTGCGCAATGCCGAAATCGCCTATTTTCACATTCCCGTCCTTGTCCATCATTATGTTGGCGGGCTTTATGTCATGATGAATGATCCCGTGCCTTCTGGCGTTGTCGAGACCTTCTGCTATGTCCCTTATCCACTTGACGACATCATTTACAGGCAGCGGCCCCTTGTTCTCCTCGAGCTTTTTGTCCAGGGAGCCCCCGTCCATGTACTGCATGACAATGTAAGGCTGGTTTTCAAACTCCCCGCAGGTGTATATCGGGAGGACGGCGTAATGGTTGATGGTTGCCGCGGTTCTCGCCTCATGGAGGAAGAGGTGGCATCGTTCATTCTGGCTTGCGACATCGGGGTTGAGGACCTTGATGGCGACTTCCCGGTCAAGCGTAAGGTCGAGAGCCCTGTATACGACAGCCATGCCTCCGATTCCCCCCGACTCTTCAAGAAGATAGTTGTCAAACCATTTCGGTATTATTATCTCGACATTGCAGGAGGGACATCTCACCTTGTCGAACGGCACCATGTCCGTGAGGTCAAGTTTCTGCACGCAGTGGTAGCAGGTTATCTTAAGGGGGCGCTTCTCGGGTGCGGCGAACTCGTCTTGAGGCGGGAGGCTTTTCTTGAGGGTGATGGTTTCGGAGGAAACGTGCTCTTCGGCGGTGGCGGAAGCGGATACTTCAATCTCCCTCGGGGCGGGTTTCGGGATCCTGTTCGTCTTTAACTTTCTCTGTTCGGGGGAGGCGACAGGCTTGTGTTCGGCGGTGGAAGACTTCTGCGTTGACATTAATTTGCCGCCGAGTCCCCGTATTTTATCTTTGAGTTCTTCAGGCATTTGCCAGACTTTCTTCGAAACTGAAAATGATTTTTAATAACTTAGCACTCAATGCCGTTTTTTTTATCACAGTATCCAAATTGTTTCCGAAGGCCTGTCCTGCGAAACCACCGTCAGCCGAATGTCCTGACGCCCGATGTCTGCAAGTTTCTTTTTACCGAGTTCCTGCACCAGGGAATATTCATTGCAGTCGCTGCTCAGATGGACAAGGAAGAGAAATCTGGTTTTCTCTGTGACAAGGGAATCAAGCGCGCTCATCGCATCATCGTTGTTCAAGTGTCCGCGTTTCCCGAGAACACGCATCTGCAGCTTGAGGCTTCTTTCAGATCTGCGCTGCATCTCGACATCATGGTTGCATTCGAGAATGAGCGCGTCGCAGTCCCTCAGCCGCTGCAAGCACAACGAGTTTATATGCCCGAGGTCGGTGGCGATTCCCACTTTTGTCGAATCCAGTGAAACCACAAACCCGACAGGGTCCGCCGCATCATGGGGCACGGAAAAGGGCCTTATTTTGAAAGGTTTGACTTCAAACACTGATCCGGTTTCAAAAAAAAACCTCTTTTTCCCGAGCTTCCCGAGGGCGTCGAGAGACAGGCCGGTACCCGTGGTCAGATAGGTCGGTATCCCGTAATCATCCGAGAAGAGCCTCGCCCCGTTGACATGGTCCCCGTGCTCGTGGCTGATGAGCAGGGCCTTTATTCTCCCGGGCTCTATGCCGCAGCTTGCGAGTCTCGCAATAAGCTCCTTCCTGCTGAAACCGGCATCCACCAGGATACCCTCCTCTTCCGTATGAAGGAGGATTGCGTTTCCGCGGCTCCCGCTCCCAAGTGCTGTTATTCCAAAGCGCATAAAATGATTTCCCGCTGTTTTAAATCCATATTTGGAAGTTCCCTTTAGCTAAAATTGATAACGATGGCTATATTAACGAAGAATTTAATTCGTAAAATAACAGGACTTGGGGTTTTATCCATGGCCAATCAGGGATTAGTTCAATCTCAACAGATGAAACAGGAACAGATACTGGCTCCGCAGCAGATCCAGTCGCTGGAAATCCTTGTCGCACCCCTGCTTGAACTCCAGATGAAAGTCAGCCAGGAACTTCAGGAAAATCCGATCCTTGAACAGGAAAAGCCGGGAGGAGAGGAGCTTGCTGGCGATGTCCTCACAGATTCAGCCTCGGCTGAAAACGACATGGAGGAAAACAGGACACGGGATGACGCCGACAAATCGAACCAGGAAATCTCGGAACTGCTCCAACTCGCCGACTCATGGCAGAATTTCCTCGCACCCGCCCGCACAGGAAGGCAGTTTACCGACGAGGATGACGAGAAACGCCACCACTTTTTCGAATCCCTCACCGAAGAGGCGTCCCTCCAGGAACAGCTCCTCGACCAGCTGAAGCTTTCCGGCGTCGACGACAAGACTAAGGAGCTTGCCGAACTTATCATAGGCAGCGTTGACGAACAGGGCTATCTGCGAAGCCATCTCGCAGACCTCGCCACCGCCGGGAACGTCACCGTGAAGGAAATGGAGAAAGTCCTGGACCTAATTCACGGCTTCGACCCGCCGGGTATTGCCGCCAGAGATCTGAAGGAATGCCTCCTTCTGCAGCTGAAAGCCCGCGGGAAATCCAAATCAATGCTGGCCGAGCTTGTCAGGAGCCATTTGAAGGAACTCGGGCAGAACAAGCTCCCGCAGGTTGCACGGAAAATGAAAATATCAATGCAGAAGCTCAATGAGCTTATCGGGCAGATTCGCTCCCTCAACCCGCATCCCGGCCTCGCCCTTGCCCCGAACAACCCGATTTTCGTGCTGCCGGAGGTGACCGTTGAAAAGAAAGATGACAAATATGTCGTAACCTCAAAATCCGACAGTTTCCCCAGACTGCGGATTTCGCAGTTCTACCTGAAACTCCTCGAAGACCCCAACACTTCAGAGGAAACCAAGAGCTACATAAAAGGCAAACTAGTTCAGGGCAAAACCCTGATTAAAAGCCTTTCCCAGAGACAGAGCACCATAAAAAGCATTGCCGAAGTCATTGTAGACAGCCAGTTCGACTTTCTCGAGAAGGGAGTCGAATTCCTGAGGCCGCTCACGATGCAGCAGGTCGCGGACAAACTCGACATCCATGAGACAACCGTCAGCCGCGCCATCGCCAACAAATACATGCAGACGCCCAACGGGCTTCTCGAATTCAAGTTTTTCTTCTCCACCGGATTCAGGGCCGATGACGGGGAAGTGCTCTCAAACAGAAGCATCATGGAGAAAATCAAAGACTTCGTCTCAAATGAGAACACCGCAAAACCGCTTTCCGACAAGCAGATCACCGAGATGCTCCAGGCGGACGGATTGAAGGTAGCCCGGCGCACCGTGGCGAAATACCGCGAAGAACTGGGCATCCAGCCCTCTCACCTGCGGAAAGAATTCTAGGTCAAGAACATCGAACATTCAACTTCGAACTTCCAACATCGAATATATAATAGACACCATGCGAACCCAAGCATTAAAATACCTGCGGACAGCCCTTGGTCGGGCTGATGCCGATTTTAGACCCGGGCAGTGGGAAAGTATAGATGGACTCCTGAACCAACGAAGACTCCTTGTAGT
The DNA here is from genome assembly GCA_041662825.1 of Victivallales bacterium. Taxonomy (GTDB): domain Bacteria; phylum Verrucomicrobiota; class Lentisphaeria; order Victivallales; family GWF2-50-93; genus GWF2-50-93. The sequence continues at coordinate 6,304 of JBAZRS010000273.1, forward strand.
TGAACGAACTGGATGGGGCAAGAGCATGGTCTACTTCCTAGCCACGCGCCTTTTGCGGGATAAAGGCGCAGGCGTCAGCCTACTAATCTCTCCTCTGCTCTCCCTGATGAGAAATCAGCTGGAGGCAGCCAAACGCATCGGTGTTCGAGCCGAGACGATTAACAGCACCAACCCGTCTGATTGGGCCCGGATCGAGGGGGAACTCCGTGAAAATCAGATCGATATCCTGCTGGTATCACCTGAGCGATTGGCGAATGACAAGTTTCGGGAGAACGTCTTGGGCTACATTGCCGAAAATGTCGGATTGTTCATAGTTGATGAGGCGCATTGCATTTCCGATTGGGGCCACGATTTTCGTCCGGACTATCGGCGAATTGTTCGTGTACTCCAAGCGCTTCCGGGCAATGTCCCAGTGCTGGCCACTACTGCAACCGCCAATGACCGCGTAGTGGGGGATGTCATTTCGCAGCTTGGGAAAGATATCCTCTTGGAACGCGGGCCTCTTGTGCGCGAGAGCCTGAACTTGCAGAACATCACCATGGCGAGCCCCGCCGCGCGAATGGCCTGGCTGGCGCAGACGATTCCAACAATTCCAGGGAGCGGGATTGTTTACACGCTCACACAACGTGATGCGGAACGCGTGACAGAATGGTTGCGAATCAACAGCATCAATGCCAAGGCATACCATGCAGATGTGGATGATAACGGGGACGGACTGTCATCGAGGGAAGAGTTGGAGCAGCAATTGCTGAAAAATGAGATTAAAGTTTTGGTGGCAACCGTCGCTCTCGGAATGGGGTTTGACAAACCCGACCTTGGATTCGTGATTCATTTCCAGCGCCCGGGATCGGTGGTG
>JBAZRS010000274.1:0-7143 GCA_041662825.1 Victivallales bacterium
CTCCATTTCTGAAATGCAAAATGGACAGTTTGAGCTTCTCGGAAAACTCATTCAAAGGTCTCCTCACATGCTGTGTGGGTGCTACTGTATGCAAGATAGGCATTCTGGATTCTCAGTCAATATCAAAAATAATCGCAGAAGAACTGGATGCGCTATTCGCAAAACATCCTGAGAAAAAGGCGGCGCTTATGCCGGTCATCCTGGATTCAATCAGGATTTCGGGCTGTCCAAACGCCTGCGGAGGCCATCCGGCTGCGGTTCTCGGATTCCAGGGCATGAAAAAGAGCGTTGACGGCAATCTGCTGCCATTCCTGAAAGTATATACAGGCGCAGACACGAAGAACGGGAAACTGTCCACGCCATTGACTGAAATTCCGGCCGAAAAAGCGGGAGAGTTTGCCAAAACAATCGTATGCGGATTCATTGAATCGGGAAGTTCTGACTTCAGGGGCTATCTGAAAAATTACAAGCATGTAGTGGATTGCTTATAATTCCATTGTAAACAAAGTGGTCCACGCACAGCTTACAAAATGCTAATTTGATGTGACCATATGGTTAATTAAAAGAACCTTAGCGGACTCTTTTTTGTTACTCAGATCAATCCTGTGGCCAGGGCAATCACAATGGCTGCGGGAAATTCACCATCGGTTTTGAACAAACGCTCTCCGGTGTTTGGTTTCGTCAGGAACTCTCCATCCCACCTATACAGCCGTTCCAAGGTATTGGGTTTCATAATATAAGTGCCATCCCATTTGAAGAACCGCTCTCCGGTGTTTGGTTTCATCAGGAACTCTCCATCCCACTTATAAAGCCGTTCCGAGGTGCTGGGTTTCATAATATAAGCGCCATCCCATTTGAAGAGCCGTTCCCCGGTATTTGGTTTCATCAGGAATTGACCGTCCCATTTATAGAGACGATCACCGGTCGCAGGTTTTTCAATATATGATTGCGCCATAACCGTAGATGAGATAAAAACAGACAAAAAGGCAATCCCCAGCAAAAAGTGTTTCATATATTTTCTCCTTCAATCTCTAACCGCACAAACTTTACATCAGCGTTCAAGTCAGGAGCCTATTGTGAATACAAAATAATGAGCATTGGGGACTCCTCAGAAGTGAAATCCCCCAGGCTCATCAAGAAAAGAGAAAAAACGTTTACACAAATTTTTCTTACAGAGCCCTAGTTTATATTTTTTTTATTTCATCAGGGATAATGAAATGCTTCGGATAAATCGATAGATTCCATTTCCTCTTTTTATATCGTCCATCTATTCCATTATGCTTATTGTTTACACAACGCAGTTTTGATTCAATATCTTTGTCGCTTTTGTCATTTGCTTTCAAGAATGCCTCATGAGTGTCGTAAAAATGATGACAACTGTTACTTTTTTTATAACAGTCAATTTTAGGTTTTTCTACAATGCTTTCAGAAAACAATTCCCTTGCAACTAATCCTGAACCACCTTTCGGGTTTGGCACAAGAGATTTACCGTCTTTTATATTTATCAGGTTTCGAATTAGAAAACTAACCGCTGTCCCTTTTTGACCAACAACAATATCTATTCTATTCCAATTAGAATTCTTCCTGTGCTTAGAATAAAAGCAGAGGCCTTCTTGCTCCTGTAGCTTCACTTGCTCGCGCGAGATACCGTTCGCCACATTTTTGCTATAATTTACCTTGTACCAGTCATGCGCATCATCTCCAACGCTGCCATAATACAGTTCAAGCATTGACAATACGTACTTCTTATTCCTTGTTACTATTGTCCCACCAATAAGTCTTCTTCCAATATTTAATGCTGCCTCAATGGACTTCTCTATGCCTTCCCTAGTTTTTTCTGTTATTTTCCCTTTGTCATTGATATGGTTTTCAAGTTTTGGGTCTAAATAAAATGGATTATCCAAGATTGCGTCCTTTCTATATTTTTTGTTAGCACCCTGTCTTGCCCTTCAAAAAAATGATCTCCATTCAATAGGGCATAATTCCATCATGTATGATGAATGTCGGCATATCTTAGAAATCAACCGCCTGCTTGGCCTTTTCCTTTTTTATGTTATTGTTTTCGCTAATAGCTTTATTTTTCAGCTCCTCAAAGTTCTTTTTTAAATATCCCCTAGCTTCTTCTAGTTTATAACTTCTTACATAATAACTTGTATATAAAGTTGAACTAGGGTCAAAAAAATTAGACACGTTTAAATTAGACTCTCTTCCAGAATATTTCTTTTGTTTTATTTCTTGCAGTTTACCTTCAACATATTTCCTGAAATCTGTATCTTTACCAAAGTCACTAATCAAACCTTTACGCCACTCCTCTCTAGTTATAGTCTTTGTTTCTGGTTTTTTTCTTTTCACCTCTTCAAGCCCTCTCATAATTAGATTTTCTTCGTCTTCTAATATTTTTTTTATTTTTTCATCTTTTGATTCTTTCAATTCCGCTTTTTCAAAATCATACACTACATATTCATGATACATGCCATTTTTATCGGTTTTTGTATATTTTTTATAAGGCACGTCAATTTCAAAAGGTATATGAAAACGACCTGCAATTGTTGCCTGAAATAACCTATATATCATATAATCAGATTCCGTCTCCTTTAATTCTTTATCTTCTTGTATTTTATTATTTAATAAAGACGTATCAAAATCACAAGAAAAGGTAATTTTTACATAGCATAACCCGTAATTCGGATATACTTCCAGATATAGTTTAGACTGCTCATTAATTGTAGGCGAAATACTCCGACCATAATAATATTCAAGTCCCTCGTTCTTGATATTTTTTTTAAGGTATTCATCAACTAATTTAATATCTTCATTGGGAAGACTGCTATAGTAATTGCTTGAATAATCATTCTGCTCGTCACTGCCATGAAGCTTTAATTCTTCCAACCTCCCTCTTATAGTCTTTAAGTCATCCCCAAAACTCAATGTTTTATATGCATTTCCTTTTGCATCAGTTTTTTGAGATTCATTAGCTGTTACTTTTGCGGGTTCATCCTCTTTAGTTATCTTCTGAGTTTCGTTGGTATTTGACTTCTGCGTTAAAGCGTTAGGCTTCTCGGGCTTAACCTTTGCAGGAGATTCATCAGTTGCCTTTTTCGCGGGCGTGTCCTTTTTCTCATTTCCCAAAATTGAACCTGCTGTTTTCTTAAGGTCGATTGAGAATTGAGCAAACACTGTAGTGGTGATGCACCCCAACAGAATTACGACAAGAATCTTTTTGATTTTCATTAAAACCTCATATTACTATATTTTTTAACCACGTTGCGTTTATTTTGTCTATCACAAGCATAAGTATAGTTAATTTACGAAATATTCCTTATAGCCCCCTTTCAAAATCCCTTAGTTAGAAGGTTAAAGGATTATATTCTGTTGGTTGATTAACATTGCTATATCTTCTTTTCAAATACGGATATCGCGTTGTTGTCCGTCTTAACGCAAAGAACAATCCCCATACTCTTGCCAACCTTGGTGTTTTTCTTGAATTTATTGACGGACAAAATACTTGACTGAATTGCAAGGTATAATTTCAATGACTCATCAAAAGAAATTTCGATGTTTACAGCTTTAATGTTCTGATTCTTAATATTTGGGGAGGTGCTCTTAAATATGCAACTGCCATGATAAGTCTCTGCCTTTTTTCGAGCACATTCACCTATAGATACGCGTTTTGCTTTCATTTTTGCCTCTCTTTATATTTTATAAAAAGACGTATGGCAAAGTGGGGTGATGCGGCTAAAAAAAAAGAGGAGCGCACTCACTCTGCACTCCTATTGAGGCACTGGTATGCCAGGAAAAGAATGCGGAAGAGGCGCCCCAGGTGGGGCGCAACCTCCGACATCGCTTCTTTTCCGAGAAAATTACCAGTTTTCAATAGGAAACGTCTGTCGAAAATCACGTTAAATAAATTTTGGGGATCAAAATAAATTTTCGAAATGAAAATTTATGAGTTTAGAAATCCTTTCGAATTAAAATACACATTTAAATCCGGCTTGGAGGAAATGCCTATCCGTAGCCAAGGCATTATCAATCCTGTAGTCTTTCATAACAACAAAGGAAATACAATCGGTCAAGCTCCAATCCTTGTCTATCCTTGACGCATATAGCTGGAATGCTTTTTTATGCAAGTCTTTGTCATAAGGGATAATCTGAAATTCTGTGGAAGATTCTATCCACTTTATTATCTTGACACCTGCACGCTTGCATTTATTTGATGAAAAGGCATTTCCGATCTCAAGAATTATTGCCTGTGTTAAAATAAGAGAACATCCTTTTATTTCCGGAAGAATTGCAACAGCATCCCTATGGCATTCATCATCCTTGTTATAGAGGGCGATGATGAATGAAGTATCTACAAAAATGCTTTTCATTTTACTCGTTTCGAAACATAAATGTGCTGGTCGTGATTTCTAGACCAGTCTTTAATGCCAGTATTAACGGATTCACCGACAATCATGCTGAAAACATCGCCTTTATTTTTCTTATGTGGAAGCTTAAAAGCAATTTTCAACTTCGTGTTAACGGGAATTTTCAATGGCTTCTCAAGAGCGAGACTGTGCCCGTCATATATTGCTGTAACTTCTCGAATCATAAGAGGTTTCCGTGCATTTGTCGGGATATTAGCCATATATATATTACCCCACATTTGAATTTCTCTATCTTCAAAAACTTATCAACATGATTCGTAATATTAGCATGTAGATGTCCAAAAGCAAGAAGTTGTAATTGGTGTATCGGCTTGAAAACTTGTATTTCTGGAACGCAGGCACCTTGACCTTGCCGGCATCCTTAATTAAAATAACGTGGTACAGGCGTCTCGCCTGTGCCACATTATTAAGGCAGATGCCACCAAAGTTGGTGGCGTTCCAGATGAATCGCAACCATTGGCCGACTGATTCACTTCCCGCCCTTATCATCCATTACTTCGCATTCGATGTCGACGACATCATCAGTATGATGTATTTTCCCAGAAGGGGACTGGGGCTGCGGAGCGCGAGTTTTTCTTCTTGTCCTGAAAGTGAACATCTTCAACACTATCAGGAATAGCAGAAAAAGTGGGATGACAACTATTATTATGAAGATGAGTATCGGGAAAAGCAGCATTCCCAGCAATATGTATATTAGTTTTTTCATTGTGAGTCCTAATCTTTAATCAGAGGTTTAAGTCCTCTTGTTTTCCGTTCAGAATTAACCTTTTGCCATATTTCAGGATCTTTTCCAAGCAGGCGGACCAGCTGTCCGGTGCTCAAGCCCAGAAACTGGGCGCAGTCACGTATCTGAAAGCCGTATTTGCCAAGAGCATCCAGCAGCAGAGCCGAGAAAAGCGGATACTTTGGATTAGACACGCTGATTTCGAAATTGTCAATCGCCTTTTTTTCATCGGAGCGGATTTCAAGCGCAATTTTCATTCTCATTTTGCTCAGGGCATGATGCCTGTTCTCATGCTGGGACCGGCTCTCCGAGGAGGTCACTTCGATTCCGGTCGGGATGTGAACCGCTCTGACGGCGGACGAAGTCTTGTTTACCTTCTGTCCGCCGGGGCCCGATGATTTGAACGCCTGAATTTTGCATAATGGGGAAAGTTCCTCATCGGTCATCTCCAGCCATTTATTCCGATCTGAATATGATTTTAACATTTTCCCCCTTATTTATCTTTTTTCCCAGGAAGGGAAAAAAAGTCAAATAGATGTGTGAAGCCGCCATCAGCAGATTTCCACAGGGCATCTGGGAATGGAATCAAGGAAGAGCTTGCCGTATCTTTTGGCAATCACCCTGCGGTCCAAGATTACAATTATGCCGGTATCCGTTTTTTTCCTGATGAGGCGTCCGACGCCCTGCCTGAATCTCAGGACGGCCTCAGGGAGCTGATAGTCCATGAAGGAGCGTCCGCCCTCCCTTTCTATTTTTTCCGTCCTGGCCTGGACAAGCGGGTGGCTCGGGACCGCGAACGGAAGTTTTGTTATAATGACATTGCTGAGCGCTTCACCGGGCACATCGACCCCCATCCAGAAACTGGAGACCCCGAAAATGACCGAATCGATATTCTGTTTGAATTCATTGAGCATGGCCGTCCTGCTTTTGCCTTCGCCCTGTATCAGGAGGGTCACTCCGATGTTTTCAAAAAAGAATCTGAGCTTTTCCCCTGTCTTTTTCATTGTGTCATAACTGGTGAAAAGGACGAAAGCCTTGCCGTGGGTCAATCTGATGTAGTTTTCTATTTCATCGCAGGCCGCGTTGAGATATCCCTCATCGTCCGGAAGAGGCATCTGCCTGGGGATGTATATTTTCACCTGTCTTTCAAAATCAAAGGGAGTGTCAAGGATCAGTTCGCCACCGTTTGTAAAACCTATTCTCCTGGAATAATAATCCAGATTGCCTGCCACCGAGAGCGTCGCACTTGTCACTATTACCGGATTATCCTTTTTGAAAAGGAGCTCCCGGAGCACATCATTTACGTTAAGCGGTGCGGCGTAAAACTGTATGCTCATGTCGTTTCTGCTGCTTCTTTCAATCCAGTAGACATGGTCTTCCATTCGCATCGCGACAAAATCTGAAATCGCAAGCCTGTAGTATTCGCAGCGCTGGAGCATGGAGCTGAGCTCCTGTTTCAAATCGTCATCCTCTTTGTCTTCCAGCTCCTTCACATATTCATCGAGCATGTGCTGGAACCTGCCGATCTTCTCGGACAGGATGTCGGTGACGAAATCCGGTTTCCTCAGACGGATTATGCTGTCCGGGAAATCATAGGAGAACTCCCTTACCCTGTTGAAGAACATGTCGGCGGCTTCTGCGAGTTCGGCGACCTCGGATCTGAGCTGCAGCGGATGTTCTCCAGAGCGCATGAGCAGACCTTTCGCCTTTTGCGGGTCGTAAAGCCTCTTGAGGCAGAGCCTGAGCCCGGTGCTGGAAACATGAAGCCCGAGATGCTGTGCGGCGCTGTCCTCGAGAGTGTGCGCCTCGTCTAGGATGATCGCCCCGTAAGCCGGAAGCAGGCTCATCTCAAGGTTTTCGGAGCTTTTGATTTTAAGATCCGTGAAGAAGAGCGCATGATTTGCGACAATCACGTCCGCAGTCTCCCATGATTTCCTCGCCTTCCAGTAAAAACATCTTTTGGCGAAATGGCATTTCGGCTTCGAACAGTTT
>JBAZRS010000275.1:0-7138 GCA_041662825.1 Victivallales bacterium
TCCCCCTCACCAGTGCCTTGAGACATACGGGTCGTCATCATCTGCGACCAGTTTCAGGTAATTAGATGCCAGCAACTGCCGCTTTTCCAGTTTCACCGGATCGGCAAAGATAAGTTCTACCGGACCGAATGCAATGCCCCCGTCGAAATGCGGGTCATCTACAAGCATGGTGATTTCATTATCCCCGGCCTTGAGCAGTTCCGGCGGTATCGGGTATTTGCGAGGCGTGTTGTATGCCGAGGCGCTGGTGAAAAAATTATCCGGGCCGGTATGGCCGATCTTAATTCCGTTGAGCCAGGTCGTATCCCAGTCGTCCACACCGCCCATTACCAGAAAAGGCTCCGCCCCGGAAGACGGTACCGCAGTCACAGTGAAATTCTTGCGATACCAGAATAAGCCGTCGTACTTGTCCCAGTCCGGATGTTGTGACTCGTAGTGGCCGGGGACTGCGACATCATGCCAGCGCGGGTCGGCCTTCGGCGGACAGGGCTGTTCCGTCTTACCGATGGCACAGCCGCTCCATTTGCCCTCCAGGCTGAACGGTTTCATCGAGGCGGACAAGTCTTCCTTAGGCCTGTAGAAAATAAGTGACATTGGCGGATTGACGGAACCGTCGCTGCCGCGTAGGCCAAGCAGGTTGTTGCGGTCGAAGTCGACCCGGATGGCGATCTGGTTTTTGCCGGGCTTGAGCAGTTTGGCGGGAACTGTATATTTGCGGACTGCCACGGCCACGTCGTTGACATGGCTGTTCATGTCGCTCTGCCCCACCTTGACACCATTTATGAAACTGCGGTCGCAGCCGCTGATCTGGCCGAGCAGCAGTTCCGCCGCATTGTCCAACGGCAATTCGGCCCCGACACTGAATGTCCGGCGGTACCAGACAGTGCCGCTTGCGGCGGCGAGATCGGGATACTTCTTCTGAAAGCTGCCGGGCAGATCCAATTTGCGCCAGGACGGGCCGTCGGCAGGACATGCCTCCTGACTGTCGAGGCCGGGACAAAGCTCCCATTCGCCTGCGAGATCAACAGTACCTGCCGGTTCCGCCTTCGCCTTCGGGGTGCGGAGAAAGTAAGGGTCGGCCATTTCAACACCGCAGTTCGAAAGCAGTACGACTATGGCGCGTTCGGTGAAGCGGCGCGAGCGGTCTAGCCAGAAACGCTTGTTCACGTCGAACATGTCCGGCTGGATCTGGCAGAGGACATACTCCCCTTTGCCGTAGGGAACACGCGCCAAGACACCGCTGTCCAGCAGCAATGCCGCACCTTCAACCTTTTCCAAGGCGGTGATTGGCACATCACCCTTCCAATAGAAATCGGAGTTTCCCAGACCTAGAAGCAGCGGATCGCTTGCTTTGCCGATTGTGCTGCTGTTAACATTCTTTGCAGCGCTTGTCACGCTGAAGGGGAGGAATCCAGCTGCGAAATCCGCAGCGCTCTTAGGAAGACAGAACAGCAGGCCGCCTCCCTTTACAAAGGCTGCCAGCGCATCTTTCCAGCCTGCCAGGACATTGGTATCCGCCTCTCCCAGGATTACTGCGGCATCAGACTTGAGATCCGCAGGCGCGGCTATCCTCCTGAAGTCTATGCGCAGGGATTCAAGCAGACTTGCCCCCTTGTCGCCGCCAAGGTAAAGCGCCTGACGCCATACAGGGGTTTTGAGTGCTGACGTGTAGTCCACCAGATTTACCAGGAAGCGCTGCGCCGCCGGCTCCTCCTGGGTCCTGCCGCTAACGTCAAGTTGGTTGAAAACGAGATTGCCCCGGTCATTCTCCAGTTCCAGGACAGCGGCGTAGTTCAGGGCGAATTCACAGTCCACAAGCGTGCGGAAATTACCGGTGTCGGGCTTGATGATGACAACTGTCGCCACGTTGTGTGTATTGCCCCATTTGATGAAACGATTCTTAACTTTTCCATCGTTGCCGACATAGGGATACCAGGCTCCGGCACGGTAACCCTTGGGCGGATTCAGGTTCTGCAGAGCCACCTCATAACCGCTTGTCAAGGTGGACGCGCCCCGCCAGAAATTCAGACTGCGATCCGGTAGGCCTTCAAGCAGTGGAGAGTTGCCACCCCTTCCATAAACATTGCGTGGCGAGGAATACTCGGTGCGGAACTTGAAGCGTTCACGGAGAACCTTTTCCGTCTGCTCCAGAATGAGGATGTTTTTCCCGAGACGGGTCAACGCCCCCAGATCAATACCCTCGGGAAGGCATTGCATCTCATAATCAAAGGCGCGGCGGCCGAAGACCACGGTATCATAGCCGGATAAATCTGCACTGAAAGGCAGGAGCTGGAATTTGACACCGACCTTCTCAAGGCTTTTTGCGGAATCGCCTTCGGGATCGACAAGGGCCACGGGTTTTAGCGCCTTGACCGGACGGGGAGCAATGACGTCAATCTGGCAACTGTCGGAGCACAGTGTTTTGCCATCGGCTGAAAGGATCATGGACAAGTCCCCCTGACGGTCGCCGCCTGCCGGGATCACAACCTCTATCGGGAGCGATATCTGACCGCCTCCCGGTATGACAAGATTCTTGTCTCCGTCAGCGACTGTTTTGCCGCCAAGGACGAGTTTCCATTCGCAGCGGACATTTGCGGGTTGCCTTCCGTTGTTCAAGGCGAGTACGCTGCGGCGCAGCTTCTCACCCGGCGCGAAAATGTGATCCTTTGCGGTGCGCTTCTCCGGCGTGCCCGCCAGTGCCGCCACTACAGGAGCATAGGCCTTTGGCAGCAGCTTCGACTCGTTTCCGCTCTCGCCCAGGAATGAGCACATGCCCGCCACACCGTCGGCGCGCCAGTTGAAAACCTCCTCGGCTGTCCTCTCCGCCCAAACCTGGTTTCGCAGGTTGTCCGGATTCCAGTTCACATGCGCCCCGATTGCGTTGGATATGCTCCGCAACCCCATCGCCACGGCGCGTTTCTGCGGGTCGGCGATGGCTGCCGCCTCGTCAAGCTGGGCGACGGCTGCCTTTTCAAACCCCTTTAAGGCGGCATCCTCGAAGGCGTCGCGAATAAACGCCTGATCTCCCCTGGTGACTGCACACCATTCTGCGACCTGCGGAACTTTGCGCGGCGATGTGTGACCTCCCCCGCCCTCCCACGGCGAGTTTGTCCAGTCTGTGATGAAGGGTGCAGCCCACTCGTCCATGAATACCGGTTTGACGCCGTATCTGATCCAGTGTTCGTTGCGTTCGATGACCTCCTGTATGGGAGAGAAGCCGACATAGCAGTGGAAGTTGATGGTGTCATTGTAGTTGAGCGTCGTCAAATCGTCCTGGTAACGGCTGGGATCAAGCGAGCGGATAATGTTGTAGCAGCGGTAACCCATTTCGATCTTGCGCCTGTCCAGGTCGGACTCGGGGGCGCGGAGCCATATCCCGTCCTGAAGCAGCGGATTCATCTCCAGGCCGGTCTCGCCGGTGTAGAAGGGGCCGCGCCACATGAAGACACTCGGGCAGTTGCGGAACTTCTTGATGTAATATTCTATCTTCTGGCGGTAGGCGTCCCAGAATATGGGATCCTTCTCCTTGTCGTACTGCGCCAGCAGTGAGATGTTGAACTCGGAAAAACCGTCACTCGCCTCCATGCGGCGGGGTATGCCGGCCTCGTCGAAGAACTTCGGCTCAAGCCTGCTTGAATAGCCGTTGGTCCTGTACGCGGAATTGTACCCCATGCGCCGCATCCAGTCACACAATCCGAAATTTTCGGTCATGTTGGCGCTGACATTCCGCGGGTCGAAGAGCGACAGCGGTTTGCCGTTCAGTGTCATCAGATGCCCCTTGGTGAGCACCTCCCGGAATCCGAAACGCTCCGGGCACATGGTGTCGAGAACCGTCCCGTCCGACTTCTCCAGCTTGGCATTGAGACTGTAAAGGAACGGCTCATAGACATCCCATAGTTTCGGATCCGCCCATCCGGCGCTGGCGCTTACGCTCTCTTTTCCTGATTTAGCGGCAAAGGTGGTGACGGGGAGCGTCTTGTCCGGAAATCCTGCGGCGCTGGCTACGGACTCGATCTTGTATGTTTGACCGGGGACAAGACCGGCGCAGTCAAACTGCACCCATAGTTTTTTCCCCTCCACATATGTCCTGATCGCAACAGATTCGATGCGGGGGCCCTTCGGCTCCGAGCGCAGTGACACCTCTCCGCCGAGTCCACGTTCGTTTCGGCTCGCCTCCCACTGGGGCATCCGGTATTTTTCCCCCAACAGCTCTTTGACCACCTTGTTCTTTCCGAACATGGGCGTGGCGACGACAAAAATCGCCAGGTCGATTTTCCTGCCGGCCTGGACGGATCCGGTCAAATCCAGTGTTCCGCCGGGCTGGGAAATCTCCCCGACCCTTTTTCCGTCCACATACACATGCGCCACTGTCTCGGGATCATGGATGTCCAAAAATACAGCCCCCCCCTTCCAGTCCGCGGGAATCTCCAAAACCTGACGGTACCAGGCGGCATCACAGAGGCTGACGTTTTTAACGCCCCCGTTTCTGGAATACCAGAGTCCTGAAATGGAGTCGGACTGCGACCAGTCCTTGGGAGGTGCAACTGGAACTTCAACACTCTGGGACGGGATGAAATCCCATTTTGTCTCTACGGAGATCTTTGCTTGTGTCGGTTGTTCATATCCCGGTGTAAGGTACTGGACATCCATACGGCGGCGATCCATGTCCGGCAGAGGCATATCTTTTTCCGTGTAAGTCGCCTCCACCCAGTAATAGCCGGAGCGCGGCAGGCCGGGCAGCTCAAGTGTCAACGGCTTGCCGGCCTGACTGGCCCAGTCTATTTTAAACTCGGCGCGAGCCATCTCCCGCTCCGCCATGTCGTACAGCCTCAGGTTGATTACGCCCTGCCCTTGGCGCGCACCTTTGGATGAAAGCAGCAGTTCTACAGGCAGCTTGGCGCCCGCACGCAAAGTGGTCTGGCGCGGCTGTATGTTCTGGATTACGTTGGGGCGGTACTTGGACGCATCCGTATCATACGAGACCTCGTCAAAGATTATGGGGACATTGGCGTTCCGGACTGAAATTGTCAGCGACTGGATCGTCAGCAGCTTCTCGCGGGTGCGGAAGACTTCCCGGCCATCGACACACACCGTGAAATTCTGCGGTTCGGCGCCCGGGGGATTGATGATGTCGAAGCGGGTCCAGCCCGCATGGCGGATGCCGTCGGTCTCCCGGAGGTCGGTGAGCAGGCCTGTGCCGAACATCCAGCCGCCATACGCGGCCCCGTGGAAATCCATGAAGCAATAGTTTTTCGTCGCTTTCTTGCTTCCATCCTCCTTGCCGCACGCAATGCCGATTTCGAGCCATGTGCGTTCCTTTCCCAGCTCGAATATCGGGTCGTAGACCCAGAAAGTCAGCACGCCTTCGGGACTGTCCTTCGGAAATGTGAATGTGCAGCCCATCCAGGAACTGGGATTGGCGTTCTGTGTCGGAATCAACGGCAGCGCATACTCCTTTGGCGCCTTCAGGACGACCGCACCGGCCCCGGCAAGCTTCACGTCCGCAGTCCATACGGCATAATCCTTCTTTAGCTGCCTGACATCGTCCGGCGTGTCGAAATGCCAGTTTAGCGTTTCGGCCCGGAGACTGGCGGAACCCAGTAAAACGCAGCCCATCAGGGTGAGACAAGTCAGTTTCAAGAGCTTTGGCAAATGATCCGTTTTTGTATTCATCTTGATATTCCCCCTTCAATATTTCTTCAGTTTATTTATGTGTGAATGTCATCGGTTCCCCGCAACGCGCATTCGGCGTTATCCATACATGGTAGTCACCCTTGTCAACGCGCGCCCCTCCGGTGCGGTCCACATAACCGAGAACTTCCTTAGTCAGAGGGAACCTGACTTCCGCGCTTTCTCCCGGCTTTAACGCTATGCGCTTGAAACCGCGCAGTTCCTGCATCGGCCTTGCACCTTCATTGCAGGCGAGTTGGCGGATGTAAAGCTGCACAGTCTCGACACCTTTGCGCCGCCCGCTGTTCCTTATTGTGGCAACAGCTTCTGCAGATTTACCGTTTTTGGCCGGGACAATTTTGAAGCCCCCGTATTCGAATCTGGTATAGGTAAGCCCATAACCGAACCAGAAGCGAGCGGCTGTCGGAACACCGTCGCGATAGACACCGCCGGTCCGCCTACCGGTCACATAATGATTATAGTAAAGCGGAACCTGTCCGACTTCATATGGCACTGATATGCTCAGACGCGCCGAGGGCGCAACGTCCCCGGAGAGCAGATCGGCAAGGCCGTTCCCCGCCTCTATGCCGGGCTGCCATGCAAAGAGAACTGCTGAAGATTTCTCGAATACCGCCGGTATGGAAAGCGGGCGCCCGCTGAACACAACTGTCACTACAGGTTTCCCTGCTGCGGCCACTGCATCTAAGAGTTCCTGCTGCCTTCCGGTAATCGTCAACGTGGCGCGAGAACCGCCCTCGCCTGTGATTCCCCTGGGTTCACCCACCGCCATTATAACCAGCTCGGCGGCTTTTGCGGCACGCACGGCCTCAGACAGATTCACAGCGTCATCGTCCTTTCCGGCGCTCTCGTCAACGACAGTTGAGCCGTCCTGAAGGGTCTTCATTCGCGGCTGAGTCTGGACACTGCAGCCCTTGACCACCGTCAATGAGATTTTTGAACCGAACTTGTCTCTCAGTCCTTTAGCGAGCGTTACCGCATCCTTCGCCTCGCCGAATCCCTGCCAGCAGCCCAGCATCTCGGACTGGTCATCGCCAAACGGCCCGATCAGGGCTATCTTCCGGACCGTCTTTGAAACGGGCAGCACTCCGTCGTTCTTGAGGAGAACTGTCGATTTTGCAACGCATTCGCGGGCAAATTCAATATGTTCGGGCCTGAGGATTGCGGATTCATAAGCCGATTCGTCCGCATACGGCCTTTCAAAGAGACCAACCATGAATTTTACGCGGAGGACACGCCTTACAGCCTCGTCGACGACCTCAATAGGAATCGTGCCGTCCTTAACCTGTTTCGCTATGGTCCTGTAATATGCGGTGGAAAGCATGTCCATGTCGTTTCCGGCGCAGATGGAAACTCTTGCTGCATCAGCATCGTCCTTGGCGTAACCCCAGCTGATGGTCTCCTTCACCGCATTCCAGTCACTCACCACCAATCCTTTGAATTTCCATTC
>JBAZRS010000276.1:0-5043 GCA_041662825.1 Victivallales bacterium
TAGTAGCCGGAGGTCGGAGCATCGCGTAGACCTCCGGATGGAGATTAAAATTAATTCGCACCCTGGAGGGGTGCCAGAAACTGGCGGAGCATCGATGGGTTCAACATATTACAGCATTCATCATCATATTATTAGAACGTATGATTCTAGCACCCCTTCAGGGTGCGATTCGTTTTTTCCCTTGATCCGGGGGTATCGCAAGGCTCAACCCCCGGCTACTATCTCTCATCCCTCCGGGATGAAGATGGAGAAACTAGGGAATTCATATGTGGAGGTTGTGAAAAATGCGTATAGTAGATAGGGTTGAAACCACAGGCTATATTACATTATCCCTCTGGGATAGGGAGAGACTTAATCTGAGAATAACGGAAATAACAGAATTAAATATTATGGAAAATCCTGTTATCCTGTCAATAAAATATTGAGTCCCGGTGTAGCCGGTTAAGTCAAGTTATTGTTTCTGCAAAATTAACAGGGTGAGAAATATGTTGAAAATCATGTTCAAGTGTACAGGCGCTTTTGCTGCCGGAGTTTTTCTGCTTGCCGGCGTCTGCAGTGCGGCGGATTCATTTACAGAAGATGACTTCATTGCGGTTTCAAGTCCCGTGTCACCGCGTGTTGCTTATGCCCTGGACAAGAAGGGCGGACAGCTGCGTCTGGTGATTCAGGTAGGCAGGATCGAAGAGAATCCCAACGGCGCAGTTTCATTAGTTGCCGGCATGGGTGCGGCCAAGAGCGTAATTTTGAAAGAGTCGGACGCAAAGATCCGGACTAATGACGGGATTACGGAATATTCATTTGCAGTTCCTTCTTCAAACCTGGTGAATCAGGAATCTGACTGGGAGAAATTCCGCCTGGGATTTTCTGTGGCATGGAAAGGCGGACCGTTCGGCGAGGATCGGCAGAGGGAGAGGTTTCTTCATCTCGGCGGAGCGGCCGGCGGCGGATTCTCAAACAGTCCTAATGATTGGTCTCCGGTGAATCTGAAAGAGCATGCGGCGATAATTGCAAACCTGAAAAACCGCATATTCGTGAACCTGGATCAGCCTGTGGACGGGAAGCTGTCGATCGTGGTTGAAGACGAGAAGGGGCGGCGTGTCCGCAATTTGATTGCCGGACAGCCTGTGAAAAAAGGGAAACAGCGGATCGAATGGGACGGTACTGACGAGCAGGGCAATGTCGTCACCGCAGGCATGTACAGTTGGCGCGCGATTTCCCATGCCGGCATCACCCCTCGCTATCTGTTTTCCTTTTACAACAATGGAGAGCCGCCTTTCCGCAACGGATCCCCGACAAGTAACTGGCTGTCCGACCACAGCGATCCTGTGGCGGCTGCGTCGTTTGGCGGGAAAGTCTATTTCGGCGCGCCCGTTGCCGAATCCGGACACAATGTCGTGCAGTTGACCTTGGACGGGAAAAAGACAAATCACATAAGCTTTCCGACGCTGGTGGGGATCGGGACTCTGTTTCTGACGGCCGATGAAAAATGCTGTTATGCCATTATGGAGGGAACACCCCAGTACGAGCCGTTCAAGGATCTGCCGGACGGCAAATGGGAGTTCCGGCGCCCGCTCAATATTATGAGATGGGATGCCGCGACATCCAATGTAGTGAAGTATGCCGGACCGCGAGGGGAAAAGGTTCTGACAGAAAACATTTATATGGGATCGGGTCCGCATCCCAGGGGAACAAAGGTGCCGAACGCCCACAATCTGGCAGGGGCCGCGCTTTTAAACGGCCGCATTTATGTTTCACTCAATCAGGAAAACCGCATTGCGATTGTAACTGCCGAGAGCGGCGAGCCGGCGAGCGAGATTAAAATGGAAAAGCCGGGTTTGCTTGCGACCGACGGGAAAGACTTCCTGGTGGCGTTTTCTGCCGGAACCCTGATGAAAATAGATCCGGCATCGGGTAAGGCGAATCCCCTTTTCGTCCCCAAATTGAGCGAGATGCCGAAGACAGGCGATCCGGAGGGGGAGTTTTATGGTTTTAAAAACATGAATCCGACAGGAATGACCGTGAATGACAAACGCGAGATTTTCCTTTCCGACAACGGCGTTGACCAGAACATCAAAGTCTTTTCCGCGGACGGCAAGCTGCTCAGGGCAATCGGCAAAAAAGGCGGGCGTCCCCTTAACGGCACTTGGGATGGAAGCGGCATGTACCGGCCTCACGGCATAACGCTGGACAAGGAGGGAAAACTGTGGGTTACGGAAACATTCACATATCCGCGGCGAATCAGTGTCTGGGATTCCCAGAGCGGAAAACTGCTCAGGGATTTTTTCGGTCCGTCGCACTATGGCGCCGATGAAGGCTCTTTTGATGTGAACGACCATACGCGCTGGATCGGCGGAGGGGTTCTGTGGAAACTCGACTTTGAAACGAAAACGGCGAAGCCGATATCAACTCTTTTCACCCAGACCAAACCCGGCATGATGCAGACGCAGATGATGGGATTGTCATGGAATTTTTACAAAGAGGGCAACCGTACGTTTCTGATCAGCTGCGGCAGGGGACAGTCGGTTTACGAACTGCGTCCCGACGGTTCCGCTAAACTCTGGTCGATATGCGGGCAGCTCAGCGCAATTTCTCAGAATCCGCGCTGGACATTGCCGAAGGCGATAGTCGAGCTTCCGGCGGTTCTCGCTCTGATGGAGCAGAACGGAAAAGATTGTAACCCTCCGGTGAAACTGAATTTCGAGACGTTCGGAGGCTGGGGTGACAAGGTGAAGTTTGATGAGAAGCTGATGCGCAATCCCAAGACCCAGGCTGCAGTAAGCATCCTGTGGGTGGACAGGAACGGCGACGACCTTGGTCAGCCCGATGAGTTCGAGGTGCTCGGTGCGGGAGATTCGTTCATGAACGTCGGATGGGGTGCCGGCAATCCGGCTCTTGATTTGAACATGCCGGCTACAATAGGCGGGAAGAAATTGCTGCTCAAGTTCAGGCCCGACGGTTTCCTGCCGTCCGGCGCGCCCAATTACAGCCTCGCCAAGGCCATCGCCAATTCTGTTCCCCTTGAGCCCGGCGTGGGCAATGCCGAGTGCATCCAGGACCGTTTCGGCCGGGAGATATTCAACAATTCCCCCATGCGCGGTGTCGCTGCGGATGGGCGGACTTTGTGGACATATCCCAATCGCTGGGTGGGTGTGCACGGTTCCCATGAATCGCCGCTGCCGGAGACCGGAGTGACGCAGGGAATCCTGTGGTTCCTCGGAACGGCACCGCTTGACGACAAGGCCGAGGTCATGATGATGAACGGAAATCACGGCCGTTTCTTTGTCATGACGACTGACGGGATTTATCTAGATGAAATGTTCAAAGATGTGCGAGTTACGCAAATTGCAGACGCATATATGATAGGCGGCGAGTGTTTCGGGGGTTACTTCGGCAAGGGTGAAGACGGTAAATACTATCTGCAGAGCGGGCATACTGACTACCGCGTATTCCAAATCAACGGCCTGGATCAGGTCAAACGCCTGAACGGATCTGTGGCGGTCACGCCGGAACAGGTTATAGCGGCTCAGGCGAATGGCGAACAGAAGGCCGCCAAGAAGCTGGAGAAGAAATTCGTGCCTGTGGAGGAAGTCGCCGCAGACAGCAAACAGTTCACAACGGACCCGAACCAGTGGCCGGGCGTCTGGGACACGATCAGATGGGGCAGCCCAAGCCAGCCGTTCCCCTTTGTACAGGTCAAAATACTCCGCCGCGGGGACCGCCTGCATCTCGCGTATCGCGTGAAAGATCCTTCGCCGTGGGTTAACAGGGGAAAGGACTGGACACTGCTGTTCAAGACCGGCGACTGCGTGGATTTCCAGTTCGCCACTGATCCAAAGGCAAAGCCCGGACGCGGTGAACCTGTGCCTGGAGACAGGAAACTGCTTGTGGCGCAGTCGGGAGACAAGCCCATAGTGGTTCTATATTCTTATCGGGTTCCCGGTGCTAAATCCCCGGTATCATTCTCCAGCCCCTGGCGTACCGAGAGGGTGGACGAGGTGACGGAACTCAAGTCCGCACAGGTTTCAGTCAAGCCGGGTGACGGGACATATGATATTCTCTTCTCGGTCCCGTTGGCGGATCTGGGATTGCCTGCGGCGGGACAGGCTCTTGAGCTCCTGGGTGATTTCGGGGTGATTTACGGGGACAGCGATGGAAGCATGAATCTGCTGCGTTCCTATTGGTCAAATCAGGCGACCGGCCTTGTGAATGACGTGCCGGGTGAAATCATGATAACTCCGAAGCTGTGGGGAACTTTGAAATTTAAGACTGGGGCAAATCAATGAAGAATACTTTTTTCAAAATGACGGCGGCGGCTCTGACATTGGCATGTATCGGAAGTTCAAGCTTCGCTGATAAGCTGACTTTTTCAGGGGTTCTCGGAAATTCAGGGGAGCAGGGAAAATACCTGGTGCGCTTCGGCGCCAAGCAGGCCCGTGGACTCGGAGTGGTTTATGACAAGTACGGTTCGCTTTGGGACCGGGGCGGTGACGGGGTTCTCAACCGTTATGCGCTGGATGGCCGCCTCTTGGCGTCTTATCCGATTCCGGCCGGCGAGAGGGGAAGCGAGAAAATTACTGCTGTGGGCGATAAGATCGTGCTTCTGCTCCAGGGAAAACTTTATACGCTCCCGGTAGACTCTCCAGCCGGAACAAAGCCGACTCCGCTCGGAATTGACGCCGATGAGATGTCGTTCGGTTCGTACGACGGCAAGATAGCCATTTCGCAGGTTAAGGAAATTCCCGACGGGGCCGGCAAGAAAAGAGTTTCTCAAATCTCCTATTTGAATCTCGCCTCCAAGGAAATTGTATCCGCAGCAAAATCCGCCCTTGCGGATGCGCGTAGTATTGAATTGCTCTCGAACGGCGATGTCGTGGTTGCTGTCCAGAACAAAATGCAACTGCTCCATAATGGGGAGAAAACGCTTGAAACCTGGCCGCGCCCCAGTCCCGGAGGCCGACATCAATTTCTGGACGGTTTCTGGTTTGGCCAGAATTATCATGGGACTGTTCGCCGTTTCAATGCCGAATTCGAAGCCGAGCCCGG
>JBAZRS010000276.1:5053-7126 GCA_041662825.1 Victivallales bacterium
CCGGAGTTGTCCTGGGTGGAGGAAGCGGATCCTTTATCGGGCATGTGGATGAACTTGCCGAACTGAATTACGGCTCTGGCATGGCAAAGATTACCTCCAATCTTTTTGCGGTTTCCGGATTCTACGGGATCATGCATCTGATCGACTGGGACGGTGACAAGCAGCAGATGAATGTGGTGCGCCGTATCGGCTCTATCCAGAAATGCAAGGGGCTCGCACTCAACCGGCGCGGAGATGTCGCATACAATGCGGGCATGTGGAGATGGGACGACCGTCCTGAAACTCCCCAGCTCAATTGCGCTCCCGCACTGGAAATAGGTCAGGCGGTCATGCTGCCCAAGGATAATTTTGTCGCAGCCAGCACAAGAAGCGGCGTGAACATCATGACGTGCAATTTCTCGTGGCAGACAAAATATTCCGAGCTCAAGTCGATATCTCCGGATTTCATACAGGGGGCGACCGCCTATCAGAGTCTGTCCAAGGGCGTTGGCACTGTACTTCTTCTGGTTAACGCCAAAGGGCAGGGACTTTCATTCCGGATAGGTTCTGACGGAAGTTTTTCCAAAGAGCTCGGGCCAGTGACCCTGGCTATGGCCCAGCCTCCCCTGAAAGACTGGACTTCGCTTGCGATGAAGGATAATGACACGCTATTGGCTGCGGCGGACGGTTTTGTAATCGAGATGATCCGTGACGGGGAAAACTGGAAGGAGTCGAAGCGGTGGAACTCATGGGGGCCGGGAACCCAGGATAAATTCGGCGGTAAAATCCATATCTGCTCGGATTCAGGGCGGCTCTGGGTGTCGGATACAATGAGAAACAGGGTCGTCTGCTTGTCCTTGGACAAGAACAAGCTGATATCCGAGTTTGGCGAACTGGATAAAAAAGGAGATGACCTGGCGCATCTGGATTCCCCTCAGGTGATTGCCGGCAGGGAGCGCAGGGCGGTTCTCTTCGATTCGGGAAACCAGCGCCTGGTGAAGTTGAGCCTTGTGGAATAAGAGATCTGATTTTTTGGGAATACATACTTGAGGAACGCCGGCATCTTGCCGGCATTTATTAATTAAAGAATGTGGCACAGGCGTCTCGCCTGTATTTAAGTAAAGATAAGAACAGGCGAGACGCCTGTACCACATTAAGTGACCTCCCAAAATTAGTTGCGGCGCTTTGGCAGCCTAATTTAAGCGTATGGGGAATTGTATTTTAATACGAGCCAATTTCAATAGTAGTCAGAATTCAGAATTCAGGATTCAGAATTAAACCGAATTTGAGATCAAATTCAATTCTGTCTCCTGTATTCTGACTGCTGAATTCCTAGTTTTGAAATTACCTCAATACGTTTGCGTCATTTGCGCCTCTTGCGTTAAGAAATTTAACGCTAAAGACGCTACAGTTAAAAAGAAATTAGGTTCCGTCGGAGCCGGTTGAGTTTAAAACATACAGGTGTGGGATATGAGTGAAAGATCTTCAATAAGTGCGGTACTCTGCTTTTGCATCCTTTTCCTTTCCGGATTTCCTGCTGCGTCGGCTCCCGGGGACAATGTCGGCGAAGAGCGTTTCGTCCAGGTTTCCGAAGTCATGTCCCCGACTGTCGCTTATGCGCTGCAGGACGGGGCGTTTCATGTGAAGGTCGAAGAGCCGACCGGGACCAGGGCGAAGGTCAGGCTGGGCGTATACAATGACAGCCCGCTTGTATTGGACGAGAAATCGTGCAGCGAAAAAGCGCTTTCAAACGGTTTCAGGATTTTCTCATTCCCTCTGCCGGACGCCCTGAAAAAGGAAGCGGCCCTGCGTCTGGGACTTGAAGTCTACTGGCTGAATCCCGACGGCAAAATCAGGCAGCGGGAGACTTTTTTCCGTGCCGGCGGACAGGCTCCGGGGCAGCCCCTCTCGAATGACAGGAAAGACTGGGGCGTTGTCGATGTGAAATCCTATGAGTCCCTCCTGCAGGACAGGAGCCGGAAGACGGCGTTCTACGTGGAGCAGCCCTTTCCCGGAAAGGTGAGCGTTGTCATAGAGGACAGGGTCGGGAGAAGGAACAGGAATCTGTTCGGCGGCACCGATATGCCGATAGGC
>JBAZRS010000277.1:0-7118 GCA_041662825.1 Victivallales bacterium
ATTCAGGGCAAGAGACAGGGAGGCGATGGGAAAAATGGTGAAATGCTGTGCCGAACTTCATGTCAGGCACATTGAAAAAGGCGGCGATCCTTTTGAATCCGGGAGTGCGCGCCCCCTTGACTTCGGGCACTGGTCCGCCCACAAGCTCGAAATGA
The DNA here is from genome assembly GCA_041662825.1 of Victivallales bacterium. Classification (GTDB taxonomy): domain Bacteria; phylum Verrucomicrobiota; class Lentisphaeria; order Victivallales; family GWF2-50-93; genus GWF2-50-93. The sequence goes on from JBAZRS010000277.1 coordinate 156, forward strand.
TGAGCGGAGGGGAAATCCGTCACGGAGAGGCAGTCGCTATCGGGCTTGCCCTCGACTCTTTCTACGCGGTTGAAAAAGGGCTTCTCCGGAAAAAAGATTACGACTCTCTGGCATCTGCATTGAGGGAAATCGGTTTCCGCCTCTGGTCTGATCTGCTTTTGAAAAAGGACAGGCGCGGGAAACTTGAAATATTCTCCGGCATCCGGGAATTCCGTGAACATCTCGGCGGCGAACTCCATGTCACCCTTCCGAACGGCCTGGGAAGGAAAATCGAAGTCAATGAAATGGACGAGGAAATCATTGTAAAGGCGATACGGTTTCATGAACCAGAATAGGATGGATTTCACCGGAAACTCAATCCAGTTTGTTTTTATTATCCTTAGATGTAGTTTATCAGATGAAGTTGGCTAAGGCAATTTAATTTTAAAGAAGGGATATGCAATGAAGGCAGAGCGCAGCATTACCAGGACGAACATGCTTTGTTGGGTGACGACCATTCTCCTCATAAGTTTTTGTTTCATGATTTTCTTCATCTACCAGAAATATCTGGATTTCAATCAGACCAAGCGGCTGCTTAGATTGACTGAGGAGCGTTCTGTGGACGAGGTACTCAAGGGAGAAGTGGATGGCGCTTTGCGATTAATTGCCGCAATCCGCAGTGTGGAAGCTCAGGGCGTGTCCGAAACGGAGTTGCAACGCCTCATAAAAATGTTCCAGAAAATGGCGCCGGGGGTTGAGTCCGGAGGCAACATTCACCTTGTCGCCGCAGACGGAATGCTCCTGTTCGCACCTGAAGGAAGCCCCTTGCTCGGCGCAAAGTCCCCGGACTCCAAAAACGCTGTCTTATCCAGAATACCTCTCGCGATACCTTCCGACAAAGCTTCTTCGGGAGAACTGAATATCGAAAGGGATGTCAAAAAGGGGGCGGGTGGAAAAGTCCGCTGGCATGCGAAGATGTGTCCTGGTCTTCCAGTGCTAATATGCGCCACCAGGGACATGCGTAAAATCGATAAGGCGGCTTCGGCCAACATCAACCGGCTCAAGATCGACATCATAATGGAAACCTGCCTGATACTTGTGCTTGCGACCGCTGTGATGCTGATCGCAATCCGCATCGCATATGTAATGGCAAAAAGCATCAACAGGGAAGTGCGGAATCTGACAATCCTCTGCGAACTGGGGCTGAAGGAGGAAGGCGTTTCTTCGGCCGGGGACTTCCAATTCAGTGAATTCGGGACGATAGCAAAGGCTGTTGCGACAATGACGAAGCAGATCAGGGGATTGCTTGCTGAACTGAAAAATGCAGCTGTTCATTCTACTATTGCAAAACAGATCCAGGGTGGAGTTCTTTCGAATGTCAGCCATGATTTGCTCTCAAGCCTGAACGGGATAATGGGTATGGCCCAAATACTGCAGATGGAGCAGAAATCAGAAGCTGAACGGAAGCATTGCATTGACACAATCATGGATTCCGGCAAGGCGATAATGACACTGATCAAAAATGTCGACTATGCGGTCGTCCTCGACACGGAACATTTTCAACCCACATTGCGGCCAATGAAAATAAAGGACATACATGAAGGCGTCGTGAGAATGCTCGGGCATGTGATAAAAGGGAGGAATAACGAACTTGAATGGGTCTGCGGCCAGGATATTCCCGAGATGATTGAGAGCGACCAGCATCTTCTGGGGCAGATATTGATTGATTTAATCGAGGTGGGACTGTATAAATCCTGCAAATCCCCGATGAGGGTTGAGATTGTAAACGATGGAATCTCCAATGACAGGATATCGCTCCGTTTTGTGGTTCAATTGAACGGAGTCGGCCTGACACAGGCGGAACTTGATGAAATTCATGAGTTCCCCTATGTTCCGAGGGAATATGCAACTGTCGGCCTCCGGCTGGCAATTTGCAGCCGACTGGCTGAACTGCTGGGCGGCAAGTTTGAGGTTAAAACGGTAAACTCGCAGGATCTGCTCGCCTCTCTTCGTTTTGATGCAGCCCTGGCCAAGACCGAGAAGGAACCGGCGGCGTCTGTGATAACGCTTATCCCCCGTCCCGAGGGAAGGATCGCGCTTAAAGCGCTGCTTGTGGATGACGAACCTGTCAACCTGGAAGTTGTGAGCCGCATGTTAAAACACTGCGGTGCGGAAGTGACAAAGGCCAGCGACGGGCAGGAGGCCCTAAAGGAAATCGAAAAGTTTCCGGGTTTCAATGTTGTCTTCATGGATTGTCAAATGCCGGTGATGGACGGTTATACTGCTGTGCGTGAAATACGCCGCAGGGAAGCCGGAAGCGGCTCGCACATGCCCGTGGTCGCCCTTACCGGGTACAACACGCCTCTTGATGAAAAGCATTGCATTGAGGCCGGTATGGACGCCTATATGTCCAAACCGCTCATGATGGAAGAATTGAAGTTAACCCTCAAGAAGTTATCCCTGCTTTGAACCCTGGTGCCGCAAAGTGCATTGCATTTGCATGAGGCCGTTGCACAAGAGATGCGTCAGTCTTTATTTTATTAGGTAGGGACGCCTCGCCGAGGCGTCCGCCTGGAAAACGGACAGTTCGGCGAACTGTCCCTACCTAAGAATAATTGTCCTTGCAGTAAGACTGACGCATTACTTGAACAATGCCTGTTTTGGACTTCTTGCTTGCCTTTGAGTTGAGTCAATGCCACTAAATTAAGGCAAAGCTGTGGACTCCAACAAAGAAGCCTTAATTTAGTGCCATTCTCAGATTGAGTACATATCGAATTCCAAGACAAACTAAAGTTTGAACTCCAACGCGCTTATTTCCGCAACGACAGTCTTATGGCAATGCATTAGTCTTTCAGGATTAGGTTTCTCCGAGTTAGTCTCTTAAAAGTTAAATCTTGTGTTTTCAACGCAAGATTTATTCCTGCGCGAAGCGCATTCCTTATTTTCCTTATTTGGTTCCGGCTCTGCCGGGTTAGGTAAGCTGGGTATCATGCGAATTGCGCTCAGTTAGTTGTCTCTTGAGGTAGCGCGGGTCTATCTGACCCGCGTCTCTCGGGTCAGCTAGACCCGAGTTACTCAAATTGAATTATATACAACCAACGTAAAAAAATGACGCATTATGTCTTATTTGTTTTTGCAATCAGCTTGCCATATCCTCTCGCCTTAGCCGTGCAGTATGGCCCCCAGGGGCCTGTCAGTAGAAAGTGAGATGTTTTAATTGATTGCCGATTGATCGGTGTTTTTTAACTTGCAGAAGAGGGGGGTGGATTGAGCGTGACTGGACGTTGATGCAGGCTTTGCCGGAATCATTTTGGGATTAGATTGTCTAGTTTGATTAACGGCCGCCATTCGGCGTGGGAATCTGTGAAAAGATGGTTTGCTCCCCGAAGATGGCGGTTTGCAATGACATTCGAATAGTAGTCGGTGCTTTCGGGATCCTCGCCTTGCTGCTGAATCAAATCGTGGGCGTCGAAGAGAACTACCAGATCATTCGGCTTCGTCACCCGGTATTGAGGCAATTTAGAAGTGAAGAGCAGGATATTGTAGGCGTATGAAATTTCGATGTCCTTGTATTCGTTGCCCTCTATGTCCACATAATCGCGGCGTGTCGGGTTTTCATCGGCAGGACAAAGTGAAATATCACTCGGGGCGAGTCCGCCTTGCGCGGGAGCGCCTTCAACTGCATCCTGGTAGACAACGGTGCCTTTCTTGACCTGACCTGGCGGAGGCTTCACGAATGAAATCCAAATTCCGCTTTTTCCCGGGGAAAACCACCAGTATCCCCCCGGTTGATCCTCGCCCGCCTCAATATAGTAAGGAGGCCAGTACCCTTTGTTGTCATCCAGATAATAGTTGAAAAACAATCCGTACTGTTTCAGCTGATTCAGGCAGCTCACCTTGTATGCATATTGTTTCGCCTGTTTAAGTGCCGGAAACGACATTGCCATGAGAAGCATCATGATGGCTATGCAGACCAAGAGCTCGATAAGGGTGAAACGGGAAATTGTCGGACTTCCTGAAAAAGAAGGAAAACCACGTTTGCCCATGGTTCCCGTCCCTGTTTTGCAAGAAAAAGACATATTTATTGTTCCCCCTGAAATCCTGAGGGATGAATATAAGGCAGAATGAATAATTGTCAAGAGCTTGTCTTACACGTTTTCATATGCGTACAGGATTTGGCCTGACTTTGCATCATTTGGTGAAAAGCGAGGGATAGTCTGAAGCGACAGCTTTTACACTGTCCGGAGTCACCACAAGGAAGCGCTTGTCGAATGCCAGCTCAATGTCCTTCGGGATTTTATTTTTTCCGGGAATATAGTCGGGCCTGTTTATTATTGCTACATTGATGTCACCTTGGGCAATCCGATCTTTCATCATGCTTATATTGCTTGAGAGAAGGGCCAGTTTTGGACGTTTTTCGGGCTTTATGGTGAAAATAAGCATTTTATTGGCGTCTTTAGGCAAGCCTATCAGTGATATGACCAAATTGCATTCGGGGTGCCTTGCTATCACCTGGTCTAAATTGTTTGACTGCACTTTTCGTGAAAGATAAAGCATTTTCTCCGGGGATATTTTGGTTTTTTCACTTGCTTTCAGGGGGGCTGGCTTGATCGGGGAATCTATTGCGGCAATTCTAACCTTTCCCCCCAGCCCCTCCCTGATTCCATCCATAGAGGCGTCCAGGAGCGAATTTTCAGAATTCCTGTCGTACGTGATAATCAATGCGTTAGAACCCGGAGCTGTTCTCGCCAGATACCGTCCGAGCATTACTCCTGAAACGCGGGAATAGAACAATTCCTCTGAAACAGGCTGCTCGCCCTTGACATCCTGATTTGCCAGCCTGACCAGAATGGCAATGGTGCTTGCAATGATTATAAGGAGCAAGACCAAGGCGATGGGGCCGGCCTTGGGGTCTTTTTTCCTGGGGTTTTTCTTGTCTGCCTTTAAGCAGAAGAAAATGCCGGTAATGCCGGCAATGATTGTTGCTAGGAAAATAATGTTAATTATCATTCAAGGCGCTTCCTCAGCTTGCGACGCAATTTCAAATTATCGTCGTAATATAGTCCGCGAAATTTCCGCTGCAATAGAATATTGCCTTTTCTCTCCCCGTCCTGTATCGTATGGAAAACGGGAGATTCCACCATATGTTCTACAGTATTTCAGGTAAAAGGTTCGCAATTGAAGGGGATTGTTCGTTCACTCTTCCGGCAAAGACTTCTGTAAAATTCATGATTGACGAGGGCGGACACTGGTTCGGTCACGGCTTCGCGCACCGCCAGCCGTATCCGCTCGAGACCGAAAGCATAGTCAATGAGGGCTTCGCAGTAAACAACACCCAGAGCCCGGTCTGGCTCTGCTCCGCAGGATTTGCGATATTCGCAGATACGAGTTCCCGCCTGTCCGTGAAATTCAATGCCGGCAATGACAGGATATTCGAACTGACTCCGTTAAGCGATGATGTCGGAATCCGCATTTTCAAAGGTGCGAATCTTCCGGAAGCGCATTCGAAGTTAATGAAACATCTTAAATGGCCGGGCAAAGTCCCTGCAAAAGAACTCATCGGCGATTCCATATTCTGCACATGGACGCAGTTCCCTCGCTGCATCAGTCAGGAAAGGATACTGCAGACAGCGCTGGAAATCAGGGAGAATGAATTCCCGTGCACGGTAATGACTCTTGACGACAAATGGGAATCCGTGCCCGGAGACCTTGAATTCTGCGATGATTTCCCGCATCCGCGCGAGATGATTTCAAAACTGCATGAAATGAAATTCAAGGTCCTCCTCTGGGTCACACCTTTCATAAACGTGAATTCGAAAAACTTCGGCCTCCTTGAATCACAGCGGCTCCTTGTAATGAAAAAAACAGGGGAGGATGCCGCGCTGTTCAAATGGTGGGGCGGAACCGCAGGCCTCGTCGACCTCACGAAACCGGAAGCGAAAAAGTGGTATGCTGACCGCCTTCTCCTCCTTAAAAACGACATCGGAGTCGACGGTTTCAAGATTGACGGCGGTGACGCGAAATACCAGCCGGACTCCGGCGAGGCGGCATGGCATGATTACAAGGGCGCTTCAGGCTTCAACGATGTCCTCCTGTCAGTTTTCGAGGAGATATGCCCCGGTTTCTGCGAAACTCGCACAGTCTGGCTTTCCCAGAACAGGAACATCCTCTGGCGCCAGGGCGGAAAAGACAGCCATTGGGGGATCGACAACGGCCTCAAGGCAATGGTCACTTACGGACTGCATACCGCAGTCATGGGCTATGACGTCAGCATTCCGGACATGATTCCGGGCAGGGTTCAGACAATGAGCATCAATGATCCTATTCCGACGGACGAGCTTTTCATCCGCTGGACAGAACTCTCCGCGTTTTTCGCTTCAATGCAGTTCTCGTATTTTCCCTGGAATTATTCAAAGGAGGTTTCCGAAACCGCCTGCGCCTATGCAAAGCTTCACAAGTCAATCGAAAGTTATATAATGTCGGAAGCTGAAAACAGGAAGATGCCTTTGTTGAGGCCGCTCTGGTTCGAATCGCAGGACGATGAGTTTTTCACTGTCTCCGACGAGTTCATGCTCGGGAAAGATCTGCTTGTCTGCCCCGTTGTCTCTGAAAAACAGGAAAGCCGGGACATTCTCCTGCCGCCCGGAAAATGGAGGGATGCATGGACTGGAAAGACTTATTCGGGAACACATGTGGAATCCCATCCTGCGCCATGTCCGGGAATTCCACTTTTTGTCAGGAATGAGAACAGGGCGCTCTTTGAGAATCTCAGTTCCGGCCTGAAGAATATCCGACGCGGTTTAATAAAGACGGGAACGTGTTCCGCGACGTATTCCTGCGGTGTCAACCGTGATCTGAAGGTAAGCGGATGATGGTAGCAAGTTGATAGTCGTCAGTCGTCAGTCGTCAGTCGTCAGTCGTCAGTCGTCAGTCGTCAGTCGTCAGTCGTCAGTCGTCTGTCCTCAGTCGTCAGTCGTCAGTCTT
>JBAZRS010000278.1:0-7105 GCA_041662825.1 Victivallales bacterium
AGCCTCATCAACCAGCGGTCGGATCTTATATGGTCCGCCTGACCTTCAAAGGCTTCCGCCAGCACTTTTCCCTGACAGAATTCGGAACTGTTTTTGCCGTTGAGCCAGCAGATTGTAGGCATGATGTCAATTGACTCCGCGTATCCGAAGACCTTGTTTTTCCTGACGCCCTTTCCTGAAATAATAAGCGATGTGAAACCTGTTGCGGCATCATATGTGGGGCATGAGCCGTCATCATTCACTCCGTTGATGCCGGCAATAATGATTACAGTGTCTTTCATATATCCTTTTTTCTCGAGCCATGATATCAGTTCACCTAGACGGCGGTCTGAATTCACAATGCTTTTATACCATTCGGAATTCTTATTCCATATGTTTCGTCCGGCCGTTGAATCTTTATTGGCGGCCTTTGCCGGACCGCGCAGATACATGGAGATGAATATCGGATTGTCCGTTTCGATAAGCTTTTCGACAGTTTTTATGAGGGCATCACTTTTTAACTCTATGTCTTCCGCTCCCAAAATGCTTTCCAAATCATGGCTTATTGTATAGTCGTCGGCAATTCCTTTCCTGAAAAGCTTCTCTTTGCTGGAGAAGAAGGAACTTGAATTGGAGCAGAAGGCTGTGTTTTCGGTAAAGCACTGTTGAATCAAGTGTTTATTCAGTTCCTGTGTGCCTATCAAGGCGGTTCCTGCGGCGAGGGGGGGGGTTGAAGTCGACTGCTGCCAGTAATATTCCTTTGACGAGGGAAGCATAAACGGCAGGAGATTGGCCACATTTTTGTATAAGACACCCTTTGATATGAGTCAATTGTAGGTCTCAAGAGGGAGTTTTTCAAACATCTGACGGTTCATTGAGTCGACAACAAAAAGAATGGTCCTTTTGGGAATTGCAGTTGGGGCATTTTTTGTGAATTTGACCTGTACTGTTTTACCAACTGATTGGCTGTCTTTGAAGGCGGTGACTTTAATAGACGACGTTTCTTTCAGCGTGATGGCCTCTTTGTAGACCGGAGAATTCAAATCGGGCTCCGAACCGTCCATGGTGTAGCGGATTTCCGCGTCGTTTTCCGGGAAGCCCAGATAAACCTTTATTTCCCTGTCGAAAACAGAACCGTCAGGGGTGACTACGGGATATAAGTCGTTCCCCTTTTTAAATAAGCTTGCACAGGATGAGATTATAAGACATGCAATAATTAAAATTGAAATATTGATATATCTGGGCATGGCTGATGCTTCCTTCATTTGTCGAGTTGCCTGTTTTCTGCCGAAATCGTCTCTTTCAGTTCTCCGCATTTTGGCATGACTGAACCGAAGTACGGGTTTTGGATTTGTTTGTTATCCTGCAGCCAGTATGCGCCTTTGTCATTGAATGCCATCGGGCAGAAAAACCTGTATGCCGGTTTTTTCAGGTTTTCAGCGGAAGCGTTCAGCTCCTTGTATAAAAGCGCTGATATCTGGGAGAAATTCTCCCTGGCTGTTTGCAGGTCTTTCGAAGAGGAAAGTCTGCTGGAATAACGTTCATCAATTTTTGAGGCCTGCTTAACGGCATTGGGGAGGGAATCAAGAAAAAGGGCCTTGTGGACTGCGAAATAAGAGGTCATTATATCGTCCGGAGGAGGGGGGGCTTTCCTGTCCAGTCTATCCTTCGCCAAATCTCCCGACCCAGTATGGGGCTTTTCCACTGCCTCGGTGATGCCTGTGGAAGGTAGGACTGTGTTCTCAGGGGCGGGTGTCATCATGGAAGGCTTAGCCTCTATCTGAAGTGAACTGTCAATTTTGAAGTTTCCCTTAGTGACGACATTATCACCTTCCTTTAGTCCTGATTCCACAATGTAATAAGCTCCCGCCAGGGGGCCGAGGCGTATTTCCCTTCCCTCGTATATGCCCGTTTTACCTGGAGCGGCGACATAGACGAGCGCTCTTTTTCCGGTTATAAGGGGGGCGGATGCCGGTATTACCAGGGGCGGGGCGAGTTTCTTGTCGTCAGGGTCGGCGAAACCCAGGGATTCAGCCGGGACAAGGGCCATCCCGCATATGTCGCAGGATCCCGGCCCGTCTTTTATGATTTCCGGATGCATGGGGCTTATCCATTTTCCGGCAAGCGAAGTGTCAATCACCTTTCCGTTTGCGGCGATTTTCGCATGGAGTGTCGCCCGGACAAACATGCCGGGTTTGAGCATGCCGTCGTGATTGTCGGCATTGAGCCGGACTTTTACAGTGCGGGTCGATTCATTCATGACAGGCTGGATGAACGCGATCGTCCCTTTGAATGTCTTGCCGGGATAGGCTTCAGTTGTGAATTCCACGTCCTGTCCGTATTTGATCCAGGGGATGTCAGTCTCATATGCCTCAAGATTCACCCACACCTTGCTCAGATCCGCAATTGTGAAGAGTTTGGCGCCTTTCTCATAGTAAACCCCCTCCAGCACATCCTTTTCGGTGACTATTCCCGACATCGGAGCCGTAATCGTGAGGCGGTCCGCCACTTTCCCCCTATTGATTATCTCCTGAACCTGCTCCTCGCTGAATCCCCACAGGCGGTATTTCTCCTTCACCGAATTCAAGGTGCGGGCTGCGAATTCATCGCCGGGTTTTGATGTTTTCAGCAGGTTCAGCGCCTGAATGAGCTCCTGTTGGGCCAGCAGAAGGTCCGGACTGTAAACTTCAGCTATGTGCTCCCCCTTTTTGACGGCGATGCCGGTGTAGTTTACAAAAAGCCTGTCAATCCTGCCGGGCATTCTTGCATTTATGGTAGATATGGTGGATTCGTTGAATGCTATTTTCCCCAGCATCATGATTTCAGCCGACACGAATTTCCTCTGAACCGGAACCGTTTCTATTTCCGCAAGTTTTACAGCTTCATCGGAAAGTTTTAACTCCGCCTTCCCCGCTTTGCCTCCGGCAGTGACATTCACAGGAATCAGATCCATCCCGCAGATTGGGCAGTTCCCGGCTTTCTGCTGCCTGATCTGCGGATGCATCGAGCATGTCCAGTCTTTCACCTGCCTGTCGCTCGTCTCCGCCGGGATTGCCGACGAGATTTTTCCGGAGGATGTTTTGAATTTGTATCCCAGCCAGAAAGCAATTATCAGCAATGCCAATATGAATATGTTCTTCAGGATTTTCATTGGGGTTACATCCTTTTCACATGGTAATTTATACTCTTGAAACACCCTGTCACAACAGTACGCAGTAATTTAAATTTATCAAGATGTGTTCCATGTGAACATTGTCGAAAAACTTCCTTATCCCGTACTTGTCGTTGACACTAGGGGCACTGTGAAATATGTTAAAGCCGCATGCGAGAGTTTTTTCAGCCCGGAGGTCAAGGCAAGGACATGCTCGGTTCGCAGTTTTCATATCGGATTCCCTCGGATAGCACCGGCAGGATTGATATTGTCCGTCCGGAGGGATTTGGGAAAAAAGTTGGGTTGGCAGCTGTGAATACAAGACGGGATATGGAGCCGCTTCGTCTGATATCAATTTATGTACATTCTCCAAAATAGAAAGGCGATATATTATGGAACATGAGAAAATTGTATGGAAAGATGATCTTGCCACCGGACTTGTCATGATCGATAAACAGCACAAGCAGTTTTTCAAGCTTGTCAACAAACTCCTCGACAGTTCAATCAGGGAGGATGAATCAAAAATAATATTTGATTCATTTGTTTTCCTTAAATATTACATCCTGGAACATTTCGGTGTCGAAGAGACGTCCATGGTTGAGTACAGGTATCCCCTTTTCGCCCACCATAAGAACTTGCACCTGTACTTCAGAAACGAAATTGAAAGGCTGGAATTGAGCCTCAAAGCCAATGTGCCCCCGCATGAAGTGGCCATCAAATTGAACTACCTGGTCGTCAACTGGTTCATGAACCACATAAAGGTCGAAGACAAGAAGTTATGCAGATATCTCCTTACAGAGGTTGAAGACGACAACAAGAAACTGCTCGGAAGGCTTAAGGAGATCGTCAAAGGCTTCTTCAAATCCAAGGGATAAATCTGAAAAAGGAACGCCGGCATCCTGCCGGCTCAAATAAACGTTAAGGAATTTCAAAGAGTTGAACATCCAACATTCAACACTGAACATCGAACATCCGCCGTCGCTGTGAAGCTATGGCGGGACAGGTCGAATTAAACTGAATACATTCGAAGTTGGAAGTTCAATGTTCGATGTTCGATGTTCAAATTATTAAAAAATCCCAGCTAATCCGGTTAATCCAGCTCCTATTCTTCATCTGCGAAATCGGCGGGCATCCAGTCGATCACTGTTCCGCCGCTTGAGGGGTAGTAGGGGCTGACAAGATAGTTTTCTCCAACCTCAAATGTTACCCGGAAGTCGCCGACCCGGAACTTTTTCTCCTCATGCAGGTCAAACATCTCATCATCCAGCGAAGGGACTGGATCGAAAGGGTACAGGGTATTGAGAACCTCCGCCTTTTTGTCGGCGGGGATAATATATTCCTCGACTGTGCCTCCGAGGGTTTTCAACGGCCTGGTCGGATATGGTAATTTTCCCTCTCCCGGCTCGAGCGGCTGTATCATTGTAATCTCCCTTCCTGGCGTTAACTGTTTTTCATTGGAATGAATACAGACTGGTATTTATTCCCATGAAAAACTTTACCTTCAAATCCCAGCCAGAGTGCCCTTGTATTTCTTCAGAAGCTCCCCGATTGAAACGGTCAGAACTTCCTTCCTTCCGGATTTCAGGACTATATTCTCATCGGCTGCGACCTTCCCGATCTCGGCATAAGGCACAGCTTTGAGTATGTCTTCAACAGGCTTTCTGTTTTTCGGGGAAACAGTCATGATGAAACGGCTGTTGCTTTCGGAAAAGAGCAGTTCATGCCCTGTCATTTTTCCGGATGCCGGTATCTTGCTGATGTCAATCCCAAAACCTAGCCTTCCAGCCATTGCGATCTTCGCAAAACCGGCTGCAAGCCCTCCGATGGAAGGCGTGTGCAGTGAGTTCGCGAGTCTCCTGTCGGTCACCCTTGAAACCGCCCTGTATATTTTCAATGCGTAATCCGCATCCACTTTCGGTACGTTGCCGCCGGTGGCTCCGAGCATGTAGAAAAACTCGCTTCCGCCAAGCTCCGGTTTTGTAGTCCCGATCACATAGACAATGTCCCCGGGGAATTTCACGTCAAGGGTGACTGATTTGGAGATGTCATCCATTTTTGCGATGGTGCTGAAAAGCACGGTCGGGGGAATTGAAATTTTCCTGCCGCCTCTCGTGCTGTCGTTTTTCATGCTGTCTTTTCCCGAAATGCACGGAACCTTGAAGGCTTTCGTGTAGTCGTAAAGGGCCTGGTTCGCCCTGACAAGCTGTGCGAGCTTATATTCGCCGTCCGGAGTTTTTTCGCTCTGTACGGGGTCGGGCCAGCAGAAATTGTCGAGTCCCGCAATATGCCCGAGTTTTCCTCCGACTGCAATGACACGCCTTACCGCAAGATCGATTACGGAAGCCATCATGTGGTAGGTGTCAATATCGCTGTATCTGGGCAGAATCCCGGATGAAAGTACAATCCCCTCCCTGCTCAGCTGTTCGGGCATTGTCACAGTCGCATCGCTTGCCACGTCCCTGCATTTCCCGATGAACGGCTTGATGACGCTGAGACCCTTGACTTCATGGTCGTACTGGCGCGCCTTGTATTCATCGGAGCATATATTCAGTCTGCCCGGTATCTCAATGAAATCCTTCCGGAGATTCCTTTTCGAGAAATCCGGCTCTTCAAATGAAGGGGGATTCCATTTCGCCTTGAGTTTCATTCTCGGAAGGCCGTCATGCATGAACTCAATATCGAGATATGCGATTGTCTTTTTGCCGTATAGGACATGGAATTTCCCGTTGTCCGTGAATTCGCCCATGGCTGTCGCTTCAACATCCCGCAGCTCCGCAAGTTTCATGAATTCATCCAGTTTCTCAGGAGAAACAGCGAAGCTCATTCTTTCCTGCGCCTCGGAGAGGATTATCTCCCAGGGCTGGAGGCCTGCATATTTCAGGGGGGCTTTTTTCACATCTATTCTGCAGCCGCCGCAGAGGCCGGCCATTTCTCCGATGCTCGAGGATAGTCCGCCGGCCCCGTTGTCCGTGACAAAACGGTAAAGTACTTTGTCGCGGGCCTCGTAAATGAAATCGGACATTTTCTTCTGTGTTATCGGATCCCCGATCTGGACGGCCTGTGTCGGACTGTCCTTGTGAAGTTCCTCACTGGAGAAGGTTGCCCCGTGTATTCCGTCTTTGCCGATTCTTCCGCCCGTCATTACTATGATGTCGCCGGGGTTTATCTTCTTCTTGTGTCCGGGCGCGCCACCGATTTTCTTCGGAAGAGTCCCGACTGTTCCGCAATAGACAAGGGGCTTGCCGAGATATCTTTCCTCGAAATACTCCCAGCCGAGCCCGTATGGTATTCCGCTCTGGTTGCCGCCGTCTATTACACCCTTGTGAATCCCGTCCCTGAGACGGCGAGGGTGATGAAGGCCTTCCGGTATGTCCTTTTCTCCCGAGAAAGGTGAGCCCAGACAGTATCCCCAGGCGTTAATCAGGAGGTTGGCACCCATTCCGGTACCCATCGGATCGCGGTTTACGCCGACAATTCCGGTCATTGCGCCGCCGTATGGATCCAGGGCCGAAGGGCTGTTATGTGTTTCAACCTTGTACACCAGGTCGATTTTGTCGTTGAAAGCGATTACTCCGGCATTGTCATGGAAGACGGATACAAGCCAGTCGACATCTTTCGATATCTCCTCGGTGCTTTTCTTGATGAAGGACTTGAAGCAGGAGACGATGTGCGACGTCTTGCCGTTTTCATCCACATATTCAATTTCAGCGTCGAAAATCTTGTGTTTGCAATGCTCGGACCAGGTCTGCGCCAGAATCTCAAGTTCGGCATCGGTGGGGCGGTTCTTAAGCCCGGCTTTTGCGCGTCCCTCCGCCTTGCGGAAGTAATTCTGTATGACCTTCATTTCGTCAAGGGTGAGGGCGAGTATCCCTTTCCTGCTGATGTCCAGGAGTTCGGAATCGGCTACTTCAAGGTTGATTTCCTTTATCTGCACATCCCCGAATTCCTTGACAAAGGGAGTGTTTAACGGAATAT
>JBAZRS010000279.1:0-7083 GCA_041662825.1 Victivallales bacterium
AAGTCAAAGCTCACATGGAAAGAACAGAAAGAACTTGAAGGGATTGAGGGGAGGATTTCCGAAGCGGAGGCGGCCGTACAGAAGCTGGAGACTCTTTTCGCCGAGCCGGATTTCTATGTCAAGAACGCCGCTAATGTGAAGGGATCCATTGCAGACCTGGAGAATCGCCGCTCCGAAGTTGACGATCTTTATTCCCGCTGGCATGAGCTGACAAAAACACAGAACGGCTCAAATTAAAAAATACTCATACAATAAAATTTCCGATTTTACGTTATATGGCGGTATGTGGGTTTAGTAATTAAAAACAAAAGCAAGAAAGGGATCAAAAATGAAAAAGTTTTTGACGGGGATGATGGTCGTTGCATTGGGAATCTGTTTCTGCGTCGGAACATTTGCCGGGGACAAGCCAAAAGGCGATGGCGCCAAGAAAGGCGAACCTGTAGCCAAGGGTAAGGTGGAAGTTGTTAAAACCGGCGATGTCCTGACATCCATCACCATTGTGGGCAAAGACAAGAAGTCTGAAGTGGTCCTTGATGAAAACGGCAAGAAACTTGCCGACATGAACGGCAAATACGTCATGGTCCGTGGAACAGAAGCCAGCGGGAAAGTGACTGTCACTGAATTCAAGGAGATAGAAAAAGGCAAGAAGGATGACGCGGAAAAGGATGCCAAAAAAGCTGGAAAGAAAGAAGGCGGAGTCAAAGAATAATAGTTTCTTGCAATTGATTTGATTTTAACAAGGAAACCGGCTGTGTACGCCGGTTTCTTTTTTTGTTTGTACTATTTGTAAACTGCTTTTAACAAATAGTGGCACTAAACGTAAATTCCAATAATATGTTCAATAATTGTTCATCTGCCTGTTGAAAACGTTGAAAATGCATATAAATAATGATAAAGAACAAATATTGAACAACTGGAAGAGCTTATGGACTTGGGCTTCAAGGCGGATGTGATTTATCAGAAACTGCATGAGCGGATTGCGGTCGGACAATATCCGGAGGGGATGCGCCTGCCTACGGAAGCTGAGCTCTGCGCTGAGTTCGGCGCCAGCCGGAACACGGTTAGGGCGGCGCTCGATAAACTGTCAGGCGATGATCTGATCTACAAAATCCAGGGGTCCGGATGCTATGTCAAAAAGCGCAGCACCGAGAAATCGGGAATTGTTTCCGTCATGTACCACGGTGAAATGGACATGGTGGTGAAAATCCAGGACATGATCCTGTCCAGGAACTGCCTTATGAGCGTCTTTTCCCAGCGCAAGGAGGGATGGACGCCGGAAGTTGAGGCGGCATTCCTGAAGCAGGTTCTCCAGCAGCGGCACCGCGGACTGATTGCGAGCTGCACTCCAATTCAGCCTTATAACGAGGTTCTGACCTGCGAACTTTCAAAAGAGGGCATAAAGCTGGTGCATGTGGAACAATACCGCACAGACAGGCTTCCATCTGAGAATTATCTCATGCCGGATTATTTCCAGGCGGGTTACGCTGCCGCATCGGCATTGCTGATCGCGGGCTGCAAGTCTCTTGTCTATGCAACAGTAAACACCGTTGCTCCTTACCGCATACTCTCCCAATCCGGATTTGAAGCGGCGGTTAAACAGCACGGTGTGAAAAAATACCGCCTTGTGGAAAAGGCGGATGAGTCCAAGGGGCTTTTAGATTTCATAGGGAAAAGCAATGGTTCGTCGGGGATTTTCGCCGCACAGCACGGTTTGGCGGACTCGATCCGGAAGGAACTGAGAAAGCATGATTTGCAGTCCGGGATCCTTTCTCTGGAACTGGCGGGAGACCATTTCGCCGGCAATGAAGCGTACATGGGGTTTGACAGGTTGGGCATTTTTGAAAAAACACTGGATTTCATATTTTCCGACCGCAAGGAGCTGAAGGAGCTGGTGCCCCCGAAAGTGATGAATGCGGAGTTAATTTCAAGATTTAAGTAAGGCGGGCTTTCCAGCCCGTTTCCCGAATTGGAATAACAGGCTGGAAAGTTTACCCGCCAGAGGCGCGCCAAAGGCGACCAAGGCCTGTCTTACATAGAGGAATCCGCCAATTGCATTAATTGGCATAAAACATCAGGAGTATTGAACATGATAATTGACGGCGGCGAGATAATCGGAAAACAGCTTTCTATTGAAAAGGAAACCAGGATTGATTTCGACGAAAAGCATCACACGGTCCTGAATCCGGTGCGTTTCACTCCGGAACCGGAAGACAGCCGGCTCTGCCTCGACGGGGAATGGCGGGTCAGGTATTATCCCTTCAAGGAGAATGCCGTTGCCGAATCAGCGAAAAACTGGAAGACAGTGCAGCAGCCGGGCAAGGTGTTTTACGCCGACCCGGAAGCGGAAGGCAAACCGATACCGAACTGGAACCGGGTCAGCCTGGAGCACATTGACGAAAAAGACGGTGCGATTCTGCGCCGCTCCGTTGAGATTCCCAAGGCCTGGCGCGGCAAACGCATTTTTCTGCGGTTTGACGCAGTTTATCCTGCCGGGATCTTTTACCTGAATGGCAATCAGCTGGGCGCCCATTATTCCGGACTCACCCCAGTGGAGTTCGATGTGACGGATCTTCTTGAGACCGGAAAAATTGCGGAAGTCGCAGTTCGTCTGGTCCGGAAACACAAATTCGTCAAGATGGACATGCCGCGCCACGCCCTGGAGTTCGCCGGACTGGCTCAGAGCGCATATTTCTTCGCTGTCGAAAAAACCTATATAAAGGAATATCACCTTATTTCCGGGCTGGAGAAATCATTGAAGAGCGCCAAAGTGTCGGGCCAGGTCACCCTTGCAAATCCATCCGCAGGCACACTCCTTGTGGAGTTGTCCCGAAACGGGAAATCAGCCGCATCTTTCAGTGTTGACACCAGTTCCGGCCAGGATTGTTACGAAGTTTCACTGGAGGTTTCCAGCCCTGATCTGTGGAACGACGAATATCCCAATCTCTACGAAGTGAAAATAGTGTTTGCGGGTAACAGGCAGAAACCGCTGCTTTACCGTTACTTCACAGGTTTCCGGCGTTTCGAACTGTCGCCCAAAGGTCCGAAACTCAACGGAAGTTTTGTCAAGTTCCGCGGAGTAAACCATCTGACTTTCCATCCGGAGCACGGCATGTACACTCCGAAGGACTGGCTGCGGAAATGCCTGGACCTGATGAAGAAGGCGAACGTCAACTCCATCCGCACGCATTTCCTGTCGCCTCCTGCGCTTGTGGAGCTTTGTGATGAAATGGGGTTTTACCTCCTTCAGGAACTGCCGATAGACTGGGGGACGAACTATATTCACGACCCTGAATGGGTGGGGCCTGCGATGATGCGCATTGAAGGGGGAATCCGGCGCGACCGTCACCACTGCTCCGTCATGGTCTGGAGTGTAGGAAATGAAAACATGCCCGAGCGCGCGGCAGTCGCCGAAGACGGATGGAACCATCTCCGGATCTACGACAAGTTCTGCCATCTGCTCGATCCGAGCCGTCCGACCATGTTCCCTCCGCCCGGTCCGGCCAATAAGATCAAGGGGATTTTCGAGTTGCGCGTCGGCGAAATAGCCGACATCCATTACAGTTTCGTGCTGCAGAAGCAGCTCCGCGCCGAAGGGAAGATTGTCAATCCCAACAGCTGGGAGGCCGACATGGTTGAGTTTACCATGGAAGGGGCGCTTAAGCGCGGCTGGAGCGGTTGCTGGTTCAGTTCTGAATACGGGATTTTCAATGCGGAACCGGATATGATGAATTCGCCATATCTATCGTTGATCGGCGATATCAGGCCGGATCCTTTGTCCGGAAAGAATACGTTAGATGTTTTCCATGAACGCCTGAAGGACGAATGGGGCAATATGCGGCATGACCCGAGCTGCCTCGGCGGCGCCTATTTCCCGTGGCTCTGCTCCGGCGTCGGCAAAGGACCTGAAGGAAATCCCTGGGGCTGGACACGCCTTGGCGAGGACGCCAACTGGGGAGTTGTCACAGCCGACCTCCTGCCGAAACCGCAGTTCTGGTCCATGCGCGTGCTCTTCTCGCCGGTCTGGTTCCCGGCCAGGGTATCATGGAAGAAAGGCGAGAAGTTCATCAGGTTCAAAGTTGGCAACCAGTACAACGGCATAAACCTTTCCGACTGCGTATTTCGCACCCAGCAGAACGGCGGCGGCACCTGGATGAGCATGCTCCGGCAGTTCCGGGACGTAAAGGTCTCCTGTGCTCCCGGCAAGACCGCCGAAGTGAAAATACCGATCTGGTGCGATTCGCTGAAAGGTGCATTGGATAAGGGGAATTTCGGTTATTGCCGTGTTACACTGCTTGATCCGAAAGGTTTCTGCCCGGTCAAGGCGGACATTCTGATAATTCCGGAATCAATGCAGCGCAAAGACGACGCGGGCATGCCCGTAGGTCCGGATGCGATCTTGAGTTGAAAAGCATAAATTCCCAAAAAAACAATGAAAGCATAAGAACATGCCTTGCGGCATTGACTACAAACAAATAAAAACTATTTGGAATTCGTTCGTAGTTAAGCCCGCAAGGGCTGTTCTTAAGTAACACAGGCTTTTAGCCTGTAGTTGGAAATTGCAGACAGGAATGTCTGCATTACTTCAGAAAGGAACATCATGACAAGATACAAAGAAAAATTTTCCGCAACGGAAAATTTAAATAACTTACTCTATTCGTGTAATGGCAAGATCACAGACAAGACAGAGGGCTGGAAGTTCATCCCGTCGGCAAATCCCGGCGGAGCCGTTTATAACGAGGCGGAAGGCTATTATCCGGACAAGGGCGGGCAGCTTTTCGGTCCGTCGGTTCCGACATGCAAAAATGAATTCGAATTTTACCTGCTCAGCTTTGACGCCAAAGCTCCTGAAGATTGCCACTGGGGCGTTTTCTTCCATGACGGGGAAGGGAAGATGATTGTGGCGGATGTCTATTCCTCGATATATGCAGGAACGGACAAGCAGCACTATGAGCAGATCGTTTACGGACGCGAAAACGCGGCTGGGCTTCACCCTTTTGTCCAGTCGCTCAAAGGCGTTGAAATATGGGACATGCAGATAAGGGGGATTTCCGCAGAAGAAGCTGCGGAATGGTGTGACCGCCTTTTCCGGACTCTTCCGCTGTTGTCATATACTCCGCCTGCAAGCCGGCTGAAGCTCCTGCCTAAGACACTGTCGGCGATGAAAAGCGGCAGTCCGTTGAGGATTGTAATGCTTGGCGACAGTATCATCAACGACACTTTCAATTCCAATTTCCAGTCCCTGATGCTGAGGCTTTATCCGAAAACCGGCATGAAGTTCATCTGCTCGGTGCGGGGCGGCACCACTTGCTGGTACTACCAGGAACCGGAACAGTTTAAAAGCTATGTTGCGGATCTAAAGCCGGACCTTCTCGTCATAGGCGGGATTTCCCACAGAGGCGATATTGCCGCTATCCGCAATGTGATTGAAATGGCGCGGAAAGAAATCGGGTGCGAGATCCTGCTGATCTCAGGCCCCCTCGGAGAAGACTGGCGCAAACGCGATGATGTTAGGCCTGGCAACGAGTTGCCGGTCCAAGTCTGGATTCCAGATCCTTTTGTCGAAAAACAAAAGGCTCTGGCCGCGGAAATGCGAGTTGAATTCCTGGATATGGCGACCGTATGGCACAATTATCTGGGGATTTCGCAAAAGCCCTGGCAGTGGTTCCATCGGGATCGTGTCCACGGCAACGACCGCGGCAAGCAGGTTGCCGGACGGATCATCGAAGCGTATTTTAAATGATTCATATTATTTTTTTTCATTTTGAAAAAAATCAGTAGTATAATTATCAGCAAGGAAGATATAAATGAACAAAAGACAGGAAATGATTGACGCTGTAAACCGGAAACTCCCGGCACGAACTCCTTTTACATTTGAAGCGACGAAGGAGTGCCAGGAGCGTTTGCGGAAACATCTCGGATTGCAGGAAAACACGGATCTGGGCGAATACTTCGGCTGCCATAAATTTGCGTCGTTGTGGGGTGGACTTGGCGCAGGTTGCACACTTCCCGAACGCACTGCGAGAATGCCTGCCCCGACCGACAGGGTTCGCTACAACATATGGGGTGCCAAGATGGAGTACATGCAGGCCGGCAACGCCTGGTATTGGGAATACACGGAATACCCTCTGGCTAAATGCGAGACAATCTCAGACATTGAAAAATACGACTGGCCGAACCCGGATGAAGTCGTATGGCCGGAGATACATGCGGATTTTGATTTTGAGAAATGGAGGCAGGACAAACTTGTCCTCGAGATGGCGTTTATCGGGCCGTTCGGACTTCCCTGGATGATGCGCGGCATGGAGCAGCTGATGCTCGACCTCTATGAAAATCCGGGCATTGTAGATGCGATTGTCGCAAAAGTGGAGGAATACACCTACGCCTGCCTTAAAAATATGCTGGAAAAATACAAAGGCATGGTCGACCTCGTCGGCTCCGGCGACGATTACGGCACGCAGGCGAGCCTTTTCATTTCCCCGGAACTTATAAGAAAACATTTCATGCCGAGCCTGAAGCGCCATTATGATTTGGCGAAATCCCACGGGGTGAAAGGCTACCATCACAGCTGCGGTTCCGTATATCACATCATCCCCGACATGATAGAGGCGGGGATGAATGTCTTGAACCCCATCCAGACGACTGCCGCCGACATGGAGCCTTCACGTTTGAAAAAGGAGTTCGGAAAAGATCTCTGTTTCCACGGCGGCGTGGATACCCAGCACACGATGACCGAAGGCAGTACTGCCGATGTGAAAGACGAAGTCAGGAGGCTTATCGGCCAGCTAGGGCCGAACGGTTACATCGTGGGCCCCGGACACGGCCTGCAGGCGGACGTGCCCCCGGAAAACATTGTGGCGATGTATGAGATGAATCATTGATTTGCAGTTAAGAATGAACACTCAATTTCCAACACTCAATTTCCAATATCCATCGGAATTGAATTCAGGAAAATCTTGATTTGGACATTGGATGTTCCGTGTTGGATATTGGATATTCAAATTTAAGAATAAACAAAAAGGAACTAAAAATGAATGTGGTATTTCTCGGCGGCGGCTCTCTTCGTTTGACCCCGATTATTCGCGG
>JBAZRS010000280.1:0-7055 GCA_041662825.1 Victivallales bacterium
AGAAGATGATCGCCGTGGCGGCCCTGGAAATTTCCGGCGCCGGCGCCGTTTACGAGCGCGGCGACTGCGAAATCCGCAAACTGGAGGGGCTCGGGGATTCTTCAGGTTTAATTTCCGGCAAGCCTGTTGCCGACGACGGCGGTTTCAATGTTATGGAAAACGGACTGTCATTTTACGCGGATATTTTCAGAGGCCAGAAAACAGGTTTTTTCCTGGATCAGCGGCACAACCGCAAGACTGTCTCGGAATTTATAATTCCGGGAACGGATGTCCTTGATTGCTTTTCATATACGGGAGGTTTCGGGGTTTATGCCGCAAAAGCAGGAGCCGGTTCCGTCACAATGCTGGATGAATCCGAGTCCGCACTGGCGACCGCCCGGAAAAATGTCACGCTCAATAAGCTTGACAGCTCAAAGGCCGAATTCATTGCAGGCGACGCTTTTTCCGTACTTCGCGAATTCCGCGACAGGGGCAGGCAGTTTGATTTCATAATCCTGGATCCCCCGAAATTCGCCCCCACCAGGGCGACTCTGCCCAGGGCCGAAAGAGCCTACAAGGACATTAACCTCCTTTCCATGAAACTTCTGCGGAGGGGGGGGATGCTGGCAAGCTTCTCATGCTCTTCCGGGATGGACAGGGAAAATTTCAGGAAGGTCCTTCTGTGGGCCGCAGAAGATGCCGGCAGGGACGTTCAGCTCATCTGGAGTTTTTCACAGCCGCCGGATCACCCTGTCAGGTTGATTTTTCCGGAATCTGAATACCTCAAGGGCTTCCTCTGCAGGGTGCTCTGAGAATTTTTCCGTTTCGGAAAAATTAACAAGGAAAACAATGAAAGATATGGGCAATACAAGCGTCAGCTGCATGAAAGCAGTCTGCTCCGGCTGGGACAGAATGGAGAAAACCCTTTTTCATCCGTTTGATCTCGGCAAGTGGTTTCTGCTCGGATTCAGCGCCTGGCTTGCGAATCTCGGGCAGGGCTTCGGCGCCCACTTCAATCTTCCCTCAATGCCCCAGAAGGGTGCTTTCCCGCTGGAAAACATCTCCACTGCCCTGATTATCCTGATCTGCTGTGTTGCGGGCGCCGTTTTTATTGTATGCCTTGCCCTGTCGTTAGTCATGCTCTGGATCCGTTCACGCGGTGATTTTATTTTTCTGGACAATCTTGTCCATGCTAAAACAGCAGTTCTGGAACCGTGGAGGAAATATTCGGGGCGTGGGAATTCACTGTTCATGTTCAGGATCGCCTGCTGGATTTTCTTTATCGGATTTCTACTGATAACGCTCTGTTCATCGCTGCTTATGTGCTGGCATTCGATCCGGAGCAAAGAAATGGATCCGTTCTGCATTGCCGGAATTGTCTTCGCGGCATTGTGCCTTTTCACATTCATCATGACGGTTGTGTTTTTTGAACTCTCGTTGAAGAGTTTCATTGTTCCGATAATGTTCCGGAGACAGACAGGCGCCTGTGGCGCGTCTCTTGAGTTCCTTAAGCTGTTTTCAGCCAATCCGATGGCCTTCGTAAGGTATTATCTGATGTACATGCTGTTAAGCCTCTGCGCTTCAGTCGCGGTCGTAATCTTCATCTTTTCGACCTGTTGCCTCTGCTGCATAGGTCTTATACTTTTGTGCCTGCCATATCTTTGGGCCGTTGTAATGCTTCCGATTCTGACATTTTTCAGGTTTTACAGCATTGAATTCCTCGCCCAGTTCGGCGACGACTATAACGTGTATGCAACCGGAACATGAAATCCGAACTTGAAGTGTAATTGTTAATCTAGCCCCCTGCCAGTTTATCTGGCAGGAGCAGGAGATTGTTCGGGCTAACGCGGGAGAACAATCTATTCTCCCCTTGCATCCGGCGGTATCACCGCCGGATGCAAGGGAGGGGCGGTGCAGACCGGTACAATAGCTGGCAATCTTATTCCTGCCAGAAAAACTGACAGGGGATAAGCGGATATGCTTATACAGAAAGTATGCGCATAGTAGATAGCGTTTTGAACTTTTAAACTTTTAAACTTTCGAACTTTCGAACTTTCGAACTTATTGTCATTATGCCCATATACGAGGAAAAAAGAATATCGAGGAAGAAATCCCTGCTCATGCTGGGGCTCGCATTCTTCCTGATTTATCTTCCGTTCCAGATGAATGACAGGGAGCTGAGGTGGCGTGAGGGCTATTACGCCGCGATGGCCCTTGAAATGGATTTGTCCAGCCCCAGCACGGTTGCTCACGGCGAGGTCATTTCCTCTGAATATCCTCTCTTCCCGTTGATCGTTTCCATATTCTACAAAGCCGGGGCAAGCTTGGAATTCGGGCTCAGGTCGGTTTCCGTGATTTCACTTCTGGTCATTGCCCTGCTTGCCTGGGAAGTCGGGCGTAGGGCTGCGGGTGTTCAAGCCGCCATTGTTTCGGCATCCCTGATTTTCTCCTCCCTGCTGATGGTTGAAAAGTCGCTCGACGGCTATCCCGACGTACTTGGAGTCCTCTGTATTTTTACAGGTTGGGTCATATGGTTCACATATGGGCCGGCGAGGGGGCTGTGGAGTCAGGCCTGGCTGTTCTCCTCCATATTCTGCGGTCTGGCATTTTATACGATCGGCTGGATGGGCGTTTTCCTTTTCTGGCTGCCATTGATTTTCATGAGACGGCCCATGACCATATGGTCGAGGCTCAGAAAACCCGGTTTCTTTTTCGGACTGGCCATCATTGTGTTCTTTGTATTCGTATGGGGAATACCGAGGTGGATTACCGGCGAGGACTTCCCTTTCCGGAACATCCCTTTCAAACCCGAAGACTTCTCGGATTACCTCAAGCATCTGTTCGTGTTCCCATTTGAAATTTTCTTCCGCATCCTGCCCGTCTCCCTTTTCGCATGGCCGGCATTCTGTCCGGCGTACACGCCGCTTGACAAGAATCCAGTTTTCAGCAGATTCCTGAAAACAATAGTCGCGACCATTTTCTTCTTCCTGTGGTTCTATCCCTTCACAGATCCGCGTGATTACATCGTCATCATCCCGCCGCTTGCGATTCTCGCAGGCATAAACTACTGGCTCCTCGCGAGGAGGCTTGGCTTCAAACTGCATGCACTCCTGAAAATTTTCTCATATGCCGGCTTGGCCTGTGGCTCGCTTGCCATCCTTTTCTATATAGTTCCGATAACGTGGTGGACCGATATCGTCTTCCTGAAAAAAGGTGCGGGGTTCAGGGACGGGCATATGTTCATGGGGCTCTGCCAGGCGGCTGCGGCGGTGCTGATCCTCACGGTAATGGTAAGGAGGACTCCGCTGAAGTGCAATGTCTGGCTGCATTCCCTGGCCGTCTGCGTTTCCGGCGCACTCCTCTACTGGGCAATCGTCTTCCCGTATCAGACCCAGGACAGGCCGCAGGAATTCCTTGCAAGGCAGATAAGGGAATACATCGGCAAGGACTTTTACCAGGGAATGACAATCTACAAGGAGGCCAATCTCGGTTTCTACTCCGCCTGCTCCTATCTGTACTGTGCCGAAGGGAAGTCGTCGTTCCTTTCAAAGTATGATAAGATTAACATCAGGAAAATAAAGTCATACAAGGATCTTCCGGATAAGCAGAAGGCTGTTTTCCTCATCAGCGATGAAGTCCCCGTGCTTCCCGGCAGGAGGCCCGACAAGTTTCCGCTTGCTGACGAAAAGAAGATTTACCTGTGGAAAGAAACCCTCATTAACAACGGAAAATGATTATGGACCCGGTTAAAACACCTGTTAACACAGTATCTGCGGCGGAACTGAAGGAATGGCTCCGCAGCATCGGCCAGCCTCTGTACCGCTGCGAGCAGATACGCGGCTGGATATTCAAGAATTTCGCCCTCTCCCCGGATGAAATGAAGAATGTGCCGGCAGAACTCCGCGCCAGACTCGTGGAAAAGTTTTCATTCTGCAGCACACGCGAAATCAAATCCGAAAAGTCGGCGGACGGCACTGAAAAGCTCCTCCTAAAGCTGCATGACGACGAATGCGTTGAAAGCGTCATCATTCCCTCTCCGGAAAGGTTCACCTTCTGCCTGAGCACCCAGGTCGGCTGTCCGGTGGGCTGTTATTTCTGTGCAAGCGGGGCCGGCGGACTCGTGAGGAATCTCGACGTTTCGGAAATACTCGACGAGCTTTTCATCTGCTGCAGGAAAATAGGGGGGACCCCCGACAATATCGTTTTCATGGGGACTGGCGAGCCGCTCATGAACTACTCCAATCTTGTCGCAGCGATGAACATAATCGGCGGCAGCGAGTACATGGGCATCTCCCCCAGGAGGATCACTGTTTCCACAAGCGGCTTTGTCCCCGGAATAATCAGGCTTGCCGACGAGAAGAAGCCCTGGAACCTCGCAGTTTCAATCCACGCCCCAACGGACAAGGTGCGGGCCGCGCTCATACCCCTCAAACACAGGTATCCCGTAAAGGACATATGCGACGCATGCAGGTATTATTTCAGCAATACCGGACGCATTGTGACTTTCGAATACACTCTCGTGAAAGACGTCAACGACAGCCCTTCGCACGCACTTGAACTTGCGACAATCGCACACGGATGCGGAGCCAAGGTGAATCTCATACCGCTGAATCCTGTGGAGAATTCCGCCTTTTTAAGACCGGAAAAACAGATAATTGCAAAGTTCGAGAGTATCTTGAGGAGCAAGAAAATCCCGGTGACTGTAAGAGTTGAGAAGGGCGACAATATCAATGCCGCATGCGGCCAGCTGCGAGCTTCGCACCATGGGAAGCAGACAGGTGCCGCCAAAGAACCTGTGAAAAACCACAGAGCCCGCAGAGACGAGAATGCAGTTAAAGGGAAAAAGTAGGGATTTCTTTAGTTGTATCTTTTTTTGTGCGTTTATCACAAAATCAATTGTTAAGTTTTTGCCTGGCAAAAAGGTGACAATTGTGAGTTTTTCGTGAGTTTTGTGAGTTTCGTGGTCTATGCTTTTCTGTGTATTCAGTGCCTGTCCCGCCTTAGCTTCTCAGCGACGGCGGATGTTATGTGGTTTGTCTTTTACAAAAGAAGGAAGTGCAAAATGAAGAGTGAAATCAGGAAGCTTTTAGTCAAAATGGGTGAGGATCCCGACAGGGCCGGGCTTAGACACACTCCGGTGAGGGTTGAAAAAAGCCTCCAGTTCCTTACGCAAGGCTACAAGGAGAATATCAAGAAACTCATAAACAACGCCATATTCGAGGAAGACTGCAATGACATGGTCATTGTCAAGGATATAGAGTTTTACAGCATGTGCGAACACCACATGCTTCCGTTCTACGGCAAGTGCCACATCGGATACATACCGAACGGGAAAATTTTCGGAGTGAGCAAGCTTGCAAGGATAGTGGACTGCTTCGCAAGGAGGCTTCAGCTGCAGGAACGGCTCACCAGGCAGATCGCAGACACAATCCTGGAATCCGTAAATCCTGAGGGTGTCGGGGTGGTCATGGAGGCCCAGCACATGTGCATGAGGATGCGCGGCGTGGAAAAACAGGAATCGATGATGGTCACTTCGTCAATGCTCGGAAGCTTCAGAAAAGAACAGTCGACAAGGATGGAGTTCCTGAACCTGATCAAAAAATAGCTCGGACAATCTGTCCGAAGCTCCTCGGGATGCTATCCCGAGTCACCCTAAAGGAATCGGCATTCACATGAGGGCATTGATACAGAGAGTTTCTTCCGCATCTGTTGAAATTGAAGGAAACATCGCAGGAGAAATCGGGAAAGGTTATTTAATCCTTTTCGGAGTGACGCATGCAGACACCGATGACGATGCATTGTTCCTTGCGGAGAAATGCCTGAACCTCAGGATATTCGAGGATGCCGACGGCAAGATGAACCTCTCCCTGAACGACATAAGGGGTGAAATGCTTGTCGTTTCCCAATTCACCCTTTACGGTGACGCCCGCAAAGGCCGACGCCCAAGCTTCACGGATGCGGCAGTTCCTGCTCAGGCGATTCCGCTATATGAAAAATTCATCTGCGAACTTCGCAAATCAGGATTGAAGGTGGAAACGGGCATATTCGGTGCAGACATGTCTGTGAAGCTGTGCAACCGGGGACCTGTGACCATTATGCTGGAATCGAAATAAACATGAACATCGAACATTGAACTTCGAACGTCCAACATCGAATTGGGAAAACGGCAGGAGGCGGGAGCAAGTGGAGTTAGAACATGTTGGAATACCTCACAGCTTCAGTTGTGTCTTGGTTTTTTAGCCTCTTCCGGAAAATTAAGTTGGAGTTCAAGCTTCAGCTTGTTCTTGATGGCTTCGTGTTATAAGGTAATTTCAAAACTAGGAATTCAGGAGTCATCCACTGCGGCGGAGACAGGAGACAGAATTGAATTTGAACACCAATTCGGATTTATTCTCTCCTGAAACTGCCGTTGGTGTTCACGGCTTCAGCGTGTTCTTTTCTTGGCAGTTTCATCAGGATAAAACTGGCGTGCTTTTGATGCCAGACAGGCACTCCTTTGAAACTTAGCATTAATTCTTAAAGAACAGCCTAAAGGTTTACCCGCCACAGGCGGCGCCAAAGGCGACCAGGGCTGGACTCCAAATTTTGGAGTTCACACTTTAGTGTGTGTCTTTAACAGTTTCTTATTGATAAAACTGCGGACTCCGCAGTTGGACTTTGAATCCTGACTTCTGTCCGCCGCGGCGGACTGACTACTTTTGAAATTTACTCGGATAATAGACAAACGAAAGGAATAGGAAATGAAAATACCTGCAGTGTCGGAAAAGAAAATAAATTCCCGTTACGAAGACGCAAAGGAAATATATGCCTCACACGGGGTTGACACGGAAAAGGCGTTGAAGATACTTTCCGGAATCAAAGTGTCCATGCACTGCTGGCAGGGAGACGATGTCGGCGGCTTTGAAGTGAATGAGACAGGGCTGACAGGTGGAATCATGGCCACCGGAAATTATCCCGGCAAGGCAAGGAATGCGGATGAGCTCAGGAAGGATGCGGAAAAAGCGTTTTCGCTCATTCCCGGAAAACAGCGTTTCAACATCCATGCGATTTATCTTGAAAGCAAAGGGAAATTCATC